>JAJYCM010000110.1 GCA_021778375.1 Bacteroidota bacterium | reverse complement strand
TGCTCGGATATTATAAAAACGAAAAGCTTACCGAGGATTCGTTTCAAGACGGATGGTTTAAGACCGGCGACGTAGGATTTATTGAAAAGGACGGATTTCTTCATATCAGCGGTAGAAAGAAAAATGTGATCATTGCAAAGAACGGTGAAAATGTTTTTCCCGAGGAGATAGAAGATATTTTGAATCGAAGCCCTTATGTCCTGGAATCTTTGGTTTATGGTGAAAAAGATCCGAAGCATGATGAGATTATTGCAGTACAGCTTGTAACCGATGCGGAAGCATTCATTGAATATTCTGAAAATAATAATATCCCGATAACCGAGGATTTAGTTCAGCAAACAATCGCTCAAGTAATTAAAGATGTAAACAAAGAACTTCCGGTCTTTAAGCAGATAAAGAAATTTTATATTCGCCAGGTTGAATTTGAAAAAACGACAACCCAAAAAATTAAGAGGTATTTGGTAAGCAACGAGAACGGAAATTCATAGCACGGCAAGGCGCAATTTTGAATTAAACGCAACGAACCCTCAGGGGATTTATTTGTCTTAATCCCGAAGGCATGACAAAAAAAATCTAAATTAACCCATTTTAACCCATATATAAAATAAATATTCTATATTTTTTTGTAACATGCTTATCTTAAGCTGACTCCTATGCGTGTGATGAATATATTATTCTGACTTCTGGCTTCTGTCTTCTGTCTTCTTATTTCTTTTCTTCCAAAGATTTTTCATTATGAAAAAAACAATCAATAATGCGGAAACAACAATTGAAGCCGTAGTCACATGATGTTCAAAAACCGGGAGAATTTTTTTCCAATGATTGCCAAAGAAATAGCCGATTGATAAAAAAGTAGTTGTCCAAATTAAAGCGCCGCTGTATGCAAAAATTGCAAATTCCCACATTGACAATTCAGAAGTCCCGGCAATAATTGCAATTATATGCCTAACTCCAGGGATAAAATATCCCACCAACAAGGTCCATCTGCCGATTTTTTCAAACCAGTTATGAGCAACTTTTAATCTCTCTTCGGTTATATGAACGAACCTTCCGTATTTAATTATAAAATGATGTCCAAAGGTGCTCCCAATCGCATAGCTAATTGAAATGCCGCAGATGCTGCCAAGGTAAGCTGCAATAAATGTCGGAAGGAGGTGGAGATGTCCTTCGTAAATTAGATAGCCTGATAGAGTCAGCAATGTTTCATCCGGAATTGGAAGTCCGATAATTCCAAAAACTAAAAGAGAAAAGATTCCGAAGTAACCGTAATGGCTTATCCAAAAATAAAAATCATTCATAAAAATTAATATTAAAGAGAAAAATTAGTTTTAATAAAATAACTCATGTTACGCAGACAATTTCAAATATAGAGGAAGTGAAGTGCAAAACCTCCGAGGTTTCTCATTATGTAATAATAACCCATTGTGTAACATCAGTAAAATAACTTAGATATAAATTTAAACAGCAAAAAAAAGAAAACAAATTTTATTCATTCGGAGATGGTATCTGCCTTTGATATATTTGTTTTTATAAATTAGAATAATTATACAACATTAATGGTAATTCTTATGAAACGTATATTTTTAGTAATTGCAGTTTTAGGTTTATTTGGTTTAACATCATGTTCAAAGAAAAATGATAATCAGCCGGTGCAAAACCTACCTGCCGGCACTCATGCAGTAAAAGTATTAGACAACATGGATGCAGCGGGCTACACTTATCTTCAAGTTGATGAAAACGGAAATCAATATTGGATTGCAGCTCCGCAAACACAAGTTAATAAAGGCGAGATAGTTTATTATTCACAAGGTATGGAAATGAAAAATTTTCATAGTAACACTTTGAACAGGACGTTCGATTCAATATTTTTTGTTCAAAGCATATCTAAAGAACCTTCTAACAATCCAGTAGCAGCGGCTCATTCTCAAGCGTTAAATATTCCGAAAGAGCAAATTTCAATTTCTCCGTTAAAGGGAGGTAAAACCATAGCTGAAATTTTTTCTCAAGAACAATCACTTGCTGGAAAGATGATAAGATTAAAAGGAAAAGTTGTAAAATTTAATCCAAACATTCTGGATCGCAATTGGATCCACATTCAGGACGGAACTGCTTCCGGCGATAATTTTGATCTTTTAGTTACAAGCAAAGAAACAGTTCAAGTAGGCGATGTCATAACCGTTGAAGGCACAGTAGCTATCAATAAAGATTTTGGCGCAGGCTATTCCTATCCGGTAATGATTGAAAATGCCAAAATTACTCAAGAAGCAAAAAAACTTTAAATTTGATCTAAAGAATTTTTTGTCACTTTATGAGATTTGACATTAAAATATTGCCTTTAATCGTTAACGAACTGTAATTTATTAAGCTTAATTTGTAAACAAAAATATTACATTGTTAAAGATTTAGATATAAAGTCATAAAAATATTGACTTTTAAGTAATTTTTTATGACGTTTGGTCAGAATTTTTTAATGAGGTGATGTTACGCGACTCTCAGAAACTTGGAGTTGTGGAATTGCGAGATTTATCTTAAACCAAAAAGATATATTGAATTGAGCTGATAATAATTTTTAATTTCTTGTAGAGAGTGTGGGGTTTTTGTAGCCCGCCTTAATTAGGATTCAATTTTCTAAGACAACGAAGGCATTTAAATGTATCTAATAATTGAAACCTTATTAAATTATTTTTAATTGGAGTAAAAATTGCATCTTTTTAGAAATGAATAAGCCTTACAGAAAGATTATTTCGCTTTTAATAATAATAATTCTTGTTCCAACCATTATATTATCAATATATCAAATTAGCTCACTAAACCAAAGTGAAAAAAACATTGAAAAAATATATAGTAGTGAGTTAAATACTTTACTTGCCTCAATAAATGACTACGTTAATAACTATATAACCAGTTGGGCTAGAAAACTGAATTTGTTAGTTGTTGAAACCCAAAATGTTGAAGACGTTAAATTTCAAGAATCCGTAAAAAAATTTCTTCTACGAAACCAATCGATCAAAATGTTAATTCTTTCCGATATAACTATTTCCCGCCAACCGGAGATTATTTCAAATTATCAAGATACATTGTCAAATATTTTTCAAAAAAACATTGAAAGAATTTTGGTATCTAATGAAAATAAAATAAAAGTTCTATTACGGCAGAATGACTTCGGTTCAAGGAAAATTGAAACCGTCACGAACGATAAAATTGGGAATAATGTTTTAGTAATTTTCCTGTTGGAATTACCGGAAGGGAAAAGTGAAATTTGCGGATTGTTAGTTGACCCTGAAATCTTTATAAAACAAATCCTATCAACAAAAATAAATTCTATAACGAGGAATGAGTTTGTTGTCTCTGTTTCGAATCGAAAAAACAACACAAAAATCTTTTCATCCGGGGAAAATTATTCCACCGAGATTGAACAGCATACAGTCATTACCTTATTTCCAGGTTATTCTGTTAATATAATGTTAAAAGGGGCAACAATTTCTGGTTTGGTAAGAGAGAGATCGATCAGGAACATAATTATAATTTTTCTTATTAATCTCTTTTTGATAATCGGACTTTGGTTTGTGCTAAAAAATTTCAAAAAAGAAGTAGAGCTTGCAAATCAACAATCCAATTTTATCGCAAACGTTTCACATGAGCTGCGTACGCCGCTTTCATTAATAAATCTTTTTTCTGAAACACTTGTACTGGGCAGATTGAAAGAGCGGGAAAAAGAAAAAGAATATTTCAAAATTATTAATGATGAAAGTAATCGCCTAAGCCGGATCGTGGACAAAATATTAAGTTTCTATGCCATTGAGGAAAATAGAAAAAAATATAATTTTAATTCTGAAAATTTAAATTTAATTGTTGAAAATGTTCTTCAAGCTTATGGCTATCAAATTGAAAATAATAATTTTAATATTATTTTTAAACCTGGTGGAAATATGCCTGATGTTCGAGTTGATAAGGAAGCGGTAATTGAAGTGATTATCAATCTTTTAGATAATGCGATGAAATACAGCAAAGACAAAAAGGAAATTATAATTAAGACTGGTTTCGAAAAGGGCTTTGCGTACATAAAAGTTATAGATTCCGGAATAGGAATATCTGCTGTTAATCAGAAAAAAATATTTGATAAATTTTATAGAGTACAAGGAGGCTTAGCCCAGGATGCAAAAGGCACCGGTTTGGGGCTGACAATTGTTAAAAGTATTATGGATGCTCATTACGGGAAAATTGAAGTTGAAAGCAGCGAAGGAAAAGGTAGTTCCTTTACTTTAATGTTCAAACAATATATCGCATGAAAAATTTAATATTAGTTCTTCTATACTAACAAACAGAGATAATTATTATTTTATGATACAGAATATTTTAAATAAGTTAAGGAGCTAAAATGCCGGTTATATTAATTGTTGAAGACGAACCAAATATGGTAGTTGGATTAAAAGATAATTTCGAACTTGAAGGCTATAAAGTTGAAACCGCCCGTGAAGGTGAATCCGGACTAAAAAAAATTTTAGATAACAACTATGATTTAATAATTCTGGATGTAATGCTTCCGAATATTTCCGGTTTTGAAATTTGCAAAACAGTTAGAAAAAAAGGAAATGATACGCCGATTATTTTATTAACTGCAAGAGGCGAAGAGCTTGACAGGGTACTAGGGCTTGAGCTTGGCGCTGATGATTATGTAACGAAACCTTTTAGCGTAAGAGAGCTAATCGCGCGAATTAAAGCGATACTACGTCGCAGGGAAAACGCTATTCAACCAAATGAAAAAAGCAATAAAGATATCAAAATTGGAAAGCTTGTTGTGAACTTTGCATCATACAATGCTTTCAGCGATGAAGGCTCTGTTCAAATGTCTTACAAAGAATTTGAAATTCTAAATTTACTCTGGTCCAAAAAAAATTATACTGTAAGTAGAGACGAAATTTTAAGAGTTGTTTGGGGCTTTGACGAAAATCCTACAACGAGAACGGTTGATAATTTTATTGTTAAACTTCGCCAAAAAGTCGAAGAAAACCCGGACCGTCCTAAAACAATTTTAACCGTACACGGAATCGGATATAAAATAATCGGATAATATCACTTGATGCTATCAACTTTTCAAAGTTAAATAGTATTATGTTTAAGCTAAAAATCGATATTTTTATAATTAATGAGCAAAAACCGTTTATCATAAAAAAGAATAACTTTGAGTCAACTATTCTTGTTATTTGAATTAAAAATAAAGTGATCGTGACAAGTTTTTACAAATATTTACTTATTGATGACATCGTTTATCGTTTAACTTTCTATTTTTTTGCCTATTAGTTACAATTAAATAATCAATCAGTAACAAAACAATCCATATAAGGAGAAGCGATATGAAGCAAAAGATTACCGTCGTTTTTTTCCTGTTGTTAATTCCAACTTTATTATTGGCTGGTACAACGGGAAGGATCAAAGGTAAAGTCACAGATCTCCAAACAGGCGAACCTCTAATCGGAGCTAACGTAATTGTAGTTGGTACTTCGTTTGGTGCAGCCACTGATGTTAACGGAGAATATTCCGTTAGCAATCTTAATGCGGCAGTATATACAGTTAAAGCCACATACTTGGGCTATAAGACTGTTACAGTTTCTAATGTCCGAGTTAATTCTGATTTAGCTACAGAATTAAATTTTCAACTTCCTGCTTCTGGAGTTTCGGTAGGAGAAGTTGAAATTGTTGCTCAAAGACCTTTGGTAAATAAAAGTAATACAAATGCAATTCGTACTACCACCAATGCTGAAATTGATGCTCTTCCAGTAAGAGGCGTTGATAATATAATTGCTCTTACTCCTGGTGTTACACTGCAAGGCGGATCAATATACATCCGAGGCGGCAGGCAGGATGAAGTAGGATATTATTTGGAAGGAAGCAATATTACGAATGCAGCATCAACAGGTTTGGGCGCTGCTTTCGGACGTGGCGCATCCCGTCAAGTTACTATTCCACAAGATGCACTTGAAGAAATTCAGGTTCAAGCCGGAGGATATACTGCAGAATTTGGCGGAGCTAATGCCGGTATTATCCGCACAGATTTGAAATCCGGAGGTCCTGCTCTTAAAGCGAGTTTGCAATACATAACAGATAATTGGACTTTTAAAAACAGTAAAAACAGATATAATGGAGTTCAAAATCTCGGCGCTTATTCTTATGGATACAACGATGTTACCGCTTCGTTAAGCGGACCATTAGTTGGAGATCATATTAAGTTTTTTGGTTTATTTGATAATTTATCACAAACGGATGCAAATCCACAGCAAGTTAACGGATTTAATTTTGGACGCGTTAGTGATAAAGTAACTCCACAAGACAGTAATGTTTTACTTCAAATGCCCGGCGGTCCGGTTCCGGGAAATAGATCAGATCAATATAGTGGTGTAGCGACTCTTACATTTGACTACAATCCTACACTAGTTCGTCTGATTGGTGCTTACACTTTTGACAGACAGCGAATTGGCGGCGGCATTTATACTATGTTTGACAATAACCGTTTGCCTATTAGAGATACATACAACGGAGATTTTGGAATAAAATTAACCCAGATTCTTAGTTCCAAAGCTTATGTAGAAGCTAATGCAAGTTATATTTTTAACCAGGGAAGCACTTATGACCCACAGTTAGGCAATAACTTTTGGACTTATGGTGATAGCGTGGCTAACGCCAAAGCAGGAGTTCCATGGTATCGAAGACCTAGAGATACACAGTATGGCCAATATACAGTTCCGCTACCATATCAGTTGTTCTCTACATTTGGTTTCGCAGCGCCAAATACACCGCTTGTTGGTGCTGACCCAAATGCCTCAATAGTAAATTTTAATAAATATCAAAATACAAACTTAAATTTAAACGCATCGTTATCGGACGAAATAAATAAAGAAAATTCAATTAAGGTCGGCGGTGAACTACAGTTGATGACCTTCAGTAATTATACTCCCACCGGTGTTCTTACAAATCTCGCTGGAACGCTGGCTTCTACGAGCTTAACACGACAACAGCTTTTAATTAAACGCGGTGTAAATAATTACGGATATGATGTTTTAGGTAATGCTTATACCGGTTCTACCAATTATAAAACAGGTCAAATTGCTCCACATAGACCTGTATTTGCTGGTGCATATATAGAAGATAGAATGGAATATAAAAATTTAATAGTAAATGCCGGCTTAAGGTATGATTATATAAATACAGATAATCAAGCATTTGTCAATCCTGCTTACCCGGGTAATGTTTTTGACGCAAGCTCTGGCAATGTTACTAACGCAGCAAATTTTGTCAATGTACCATCATTTAGTGCACTTAGCCCAAGGCTTGGCTTCTCTTTCCCAATTACTGATCAAACCGTATTCCATGCTCAATATGGAAAATTTGTTCAACAGCCAACTTTGAATGACTTGTATCAAGGTCCTTATCAGTTGGGCTACTGGTTAAATCCTAATAACGGTTTCTTCATTGCGACTCCTGTTGGTATGAATGTAAGACCAACAAGAACAACTCAGTATGAACTCGGTTTTACTCAGCAAATTGCATCGTTCGCATCATTCGATATAACCGCATACTATAAAGACATATCAAATCAGGTAGTTTTTGGAACTCAAAATGTTGACCAGAGCACTGGTTGGAGACCATATTCAATTCTTACAAACGGCGATTATGCTACCACACAAGGAATTGAGATATCTTTCGACATGAGAAGAACCGAAAGATTCATGGTTAATGGTTCTATATCCTATCAAGATGCGAAGGGAACCGGTGATAACCCATATTCAAATGCCGGTGAATTCGGCGCCCCTGTAAATCCCAGCTATGTATTTATTCCTAATTTTATAGTTCCTCTTTCCTTTAATCATGCATTTAGCGGACATTTAAATATAGATTACAGATACGGCAAAGATGATGGTCCTGATATTCTTCATCAATTCGGTGCTTCCTTGCTGATGACGTTTAGTACCGGACATCCTTATACGCTGGGTACTATACTTAGTCCTGGAACCAGCAGTCCTACTACAGTACAAGCTGGCGTAGATACAAGAAACAGGACAGCAATAGAGGCTCTTAATTCTTCTGTTACTCCTTCAAATTTTGAAGTAGACCTTCGCCTGGATAAAACAGTCGAGTTACCCGGGCAACTATCGGCTAATATTTTTATTCAGGTTATTAACCTTTTCAACACCAAGAATGTGCAAGACGTATTTTCAAATACCGGTTCCGCAGAAAGTAATGGATATTTAACAGATCCAAATCTGACCGGTTATAAACAAGTACAAAAATATGGTCCTCAATATGCACAATTGTACCAGGCTTTTAATATTGATTATGCGGGTTTATATGGTACTCCGCGTCAAATTAGACTTGGAATTCGCTTAGAATACTAAAAGAAAATTTGGCAGAAAATTCAAAAAAAAATAGGAGTTTAAAATGATTAATAAAAAATTGAAATACTTACTGATTGTACTCGTAGGTATTCTATTCCTCTTGCCGGCAGCCGC
>JAJYCM010000109.1 GCA_021778375.1 Bacteroidota bacterium | reverse complement strand
TAGGGTTTCATTCTGAGTATCAAAGTTGCTTCCGGGAATTTTCTTCTATTAATTAATCCCGATACAATCGTTAGAGAAGATACATTTCAGAAAATGTTAAATTTTTTTGAAGAATATCGTGAAGCGGGAATGGCTGGTTGCAAAATCCTGAATCCAGATGGGACTCTTCAACTTGCATGCCGCAGAAGTTTTCCGGGTCCCTGGACTTCCTTTTGCAAAGTAACAGGCTTAAGCTCTATCTTCCCCAAAAGCAAAATTTTCGCCAGCTATAATTTGACTTATCTGGATGAAGACCAAACTTATGAAGTAGATGCCCTTTCCGGTTCTTTTATGATGATGCGAAGGGAAGTTCTGCAAATGGTCGGCGGCCTTGATGAACAGTTTTTTATGTACGGCGAAGATCTTGATCTCTGTTACAGAATTCAAAAAGCCGGGTTTAAAGTTTTCTACGTTCACTCAACTCAAATTATTCACTATAAAGGCGAAAGCACAAAACGCAGCAGCATCGATGAAACAAAAATCTTTTACGACGCGATGAAGCTTTTTGTTAAGAAACATTTATCAAGCTCATTTCTTGTCGAACTGATTTTAACTTCTGCCATTACATTTAGAAAATTTTTTGCCTTTCTCGGAAAGAGAAAACTCATAATTATTTCTATCCTGCTCGATTTTGTTTTCTTTGATCTTTCTTTAATTGCAGCTTCCGAAATTTATTCTACATTTGGGCATTGGCGTGGATTCCCTAATTTTATCCTTCCGGTGGTTTATACAATCCCCGCTTTACTCCACATTTTTGTAGCAAGTGTTTCAGGTGTATATAAAAAGGATTCTCTCTCCGTACTTAAAAATTATGTTGCTACGGTGATAAGCTTTTTCCTTTTATCGTCACTTACTTTTTTTGTTAAACAGTATGCATATAGCAGAGCAGCAATAATTATAACTTATGCAATTCTTCTTTTTAGCCTGGCGTTTTGGAGAGTAATATTAAAAATATTTTTTAGGATTGGGATTAAGAGTGATGGCTTTACAAGCAAAAGGACTTTAATTGTCGGAACAAACAGTCATGCAATCCAAATAGCAAAAAAATTAAAAGTGCGGCAATCCGATTATCATTTAATCTCCGGCTTAATCGGGTTTTCATATAAAGAAATTGGAAATAAATTTGATGATTTTGAAGTAGTCGGGAGCATTGAGAATATCATTAAAGTGATTCGCGATAGAAAAATCAACGAAATTATTTTTTCGACTGAAGAGCTTTCTTATAATCAAATGATGTCAATAGTTTCCAACTGTCGAAAAGAGCCTGTCGAGTTTAAACTTATCGGAAATAATTTGGATTTTCTTGTTGGTAAAACCTCGGTTTCCATTTTAGATGATATGCCAATTTTTGAAATTAAATACAATATTTCAAACCCGGCGCTCCGGGTATTTAAAAATATATTCGACTATTCCCTCGCTTCTCTTGTTTTGTTTTTTATCTATCCTTATATATATTTGATTTTGAAGGCGGGTGCTGAAAGAAGTGAATTTAAAAATTTTGTGCTAGACACCCCCTCAATTTTTAGTGGTAAAGTTAGCTTTGTTGGACCCAAACATAGTAACAAGGAAAAAACGATTTACCTAGGTAAAAAAGGTTTAACGGGCTTATGGTATATCGAAAATCCTCAAGAATCTGAAAATGATAAGCTTGATATTCTTTACGCAAAAAACCAAAATATCTGGCTCGATTTAGAAATTTTAAGTAAGACATTGATTAAAATGTGGGACAAACGGAAATAATTATGGCAAAAACAATTTTGGATTTTGAAAAACCAATCGCAGAACTTGAAGCCAAGCTTGAAGAAATGAAAAAACTTTCAGATAAAATAAATATTGAAGATGAGATCATGATGATCGAAGAAAAGGCGAAGCTAATTAAAGAAAGCGTTTATAAAGACTTGACCCGCTGGCAGCGTGTACAGCTTGCACGCCACCCCGACCGCCCTTACACTCTTGATTATATATACGCAATGACAAATAATTTTGTTGAGCTTCACGGCGATAGAGGATTTAAAGATGATAAAGCTATCGTCGGAGGTTTTGCCGCTATCGATGAATATAAAGTCATGATTATCGGGCATCAAAAAGGACGCGATACTAAATCAAATGTTTTTAGAAATTTTGGAATGCCTAATCCTGAAGGTTACAGGAAAGCTCTTCGTTTAATGAAGCTTGCTGAAAAATTTAATAAGCCTGTTATTACGATGATTGATACTCCCGGTGCCTTCCCTGGGCTTGAAGCCGAGGAAAGAGGACAGGCTGAAGCCATCGCAAGGAATCTTTTTGAAATGAGCCGTCTGCGTGTGCCAATTATTGTTGTTATAATAGGAGAAGGCGCAAGCGGTGGGGCGCTTGGAATCGGCGTAGGTGATAGAATTTTAATGTTGGAAAATTGCTGGTACTCAGTGATCAGTCCTGAATCCTGCTCAAGCATTTTATGGAGAAGTTGGGATTTCAAAGAGCAGGCAGCCGAGGCCTTAAAACTGACTGCCCCTGATCTATTTGAACAAAGATTAATTGACCGCATTATCCCCGAACCGCTCGGTGGCGCACACAAAGACCACCTGCAAGCTGCAAACAACCTAAAAGCTGTGCTTAAGGAAGAAATTGAACTGCTGATTAAAATTAAACCGGAAAAATTAATCGATGGCAGACTTGAAAAGTTCGGAAAGATGGGTGAGTATGTGGAATGAAGTTAGTTACTCATCCGTCGATTTCTCCTAAATCTATTTATAAATGAAATATTTATTACCAATATTCCAGCTTTTCAATATAACACACCATGTTTTTTTATCTAACTAATTTAAATACATTGCTAAAAAGCATCAAAGAGGATGTTCCTCTCAGCTAAGTCATTATTGCAAATATTGATGAGCTAAGCATCTTAAAAAAATAAATTTATTTAATCCGCTGAGTTGAATGGAAAACAATTATATCACTCTTATATTTATCATAAGGAAATTCTTGAGGGCGGTACATTAATTTTGACAATGGGAGATAAACCGAATAAAAGATGGGGAAGTGAAAAGCAGGATTTTTCTCCATCAATGATTAACTGAAATTAAGGAGTATATTTTTAATTAAGGAATGCCTAATGAACTCAAAAAAAATGTCTATTTTGATTTTTATTGTAACTTCAATTTTATTATTGCCTAACATAAATATTCTTGCAAAAGCTGGTTCAAAAGAAAATCCTTATACTACAAATGAAAAAATTGATAAGAAAGAAATGGCGGCAAAAGTTAAAGCCGAATTTATTAATGCGTGGGACGGATATAAGAAATATGCATGGGGGCACGATGAGCTTAAGCCAGTCAGTAAAACTTATTTTGATTGGTACGGTACTTCTTTGCTGATGACTCCTGTTGATGCATTCGATACTATGGTTCTTATGGGACTAAAAAAAGAAGCAGACGAAACGAAAAGATTAATCTTCGAGAAATTATCATTCGACAAAAATATTTCTGTCAAGTTTTTTGAAATAAATATAAGGCTTGAAGGCGGTTTACTTTCAGGCTATGAGCTTACTCACGATAAAAGATTTCTAAAATTAGCGGAAGACCTTGCAAACAGGCTTTTACCAGTTTTCAATACAAAAACTGGCATGCCTTACCGTTATGTGAATTTGAAAACTGGTGAAGTAAAAGGCGAAGTTAGTAATCCTGCTGAGATTGGCTCTTGTTTAATTGAATTTGGAACTCTAAGTAAGCTTACGGACAATCCTATTTATTATGACAAAGCAAAAAAAGCCTTAGTGGAATTGTACAATCACCGGTCAAAGATTGGACTTGTTGGTTCATCTATAAATGTTGAAACAGGAAAATGGATAGATTCGGAAAGCCATATAAGCGGTGGAATAGATTCTTATTATGAATATCTTTTGAAAAGCTGGAAATTATTCGGAGATAAAGATTGCAAAAGAATGTGGAAAGAAAGTATAAAAGCAGTAAATAAATATCTTGCAGACTCGGCTTCAACCGGATTTTGGTATAGACAGGTAAATATGAATACCGGTAAAAGGACATCAACATTATTCGGATCACTCGATGCGTTCTTTGGTGCAGAGTTAGCTCTAAGCGGCGACATTAATAGAGCCGAAGCTCTTCAGGCTTCATGTTATAAAATGTGGAATCTCGCAGGAATTGAACCCGAAGAAATAAATTATAATTCGATGAAAATTATATCGCCGCAATATGTATTAAGACCGGAAAATATTGAGTCTGCTTACTATTTATATCATTACACCCATAATGAAAAATATTTACAAATGGGAAAAACTTATTTTGACAGCATTGTAAAATATTGCAGAACCGATGATGGTTATTCAGGATTAAAGAGCGTGATTACAAAAGAAAAAGATGATGAAATGCAAAGTTTTTTTCTTGCGGAAACTTTAAAATATCTTTACTTAATGTTTGCGTCTTCAAATACCCTAAACTTTAATTCGGTCATTTTTAATACGGAAGCACATGCGCTAATAAGATTTAATTAATTGCCATAGTTAACCGATTGTTCTTATTTAGGTATAAAAAAACTGTTGAAACGGTTAATAAATAAGGTTTTAGGTTAAGCAACTCACGACTTGAAATCTTGGCTACTTGTTATGAACAATATAAATCTGTCGTTTTAAAAGCTTACCTTCAAAGACAGTCAACTTGAGTTAATTACGAATTACCAATAGTTAATAACCAAGGACTAATGATGTAGCGAACACTATCTTTCCTTGACTACATAAAGCCATTTCTCTATATTTCACAAGAAATTTTTGACACATTTTCAGAAAAAACGATTTGAATCACTATAATAAGACGATCCTTCCTAACGGAATTAAAATAATTTCAGAATCGATTCCTTACGTGAAATCTTTTTCGCTGGGATTCTGGTTTAATGTTGGCTCACGCGATGAAAATGCAAAGAACAACGGAATAACGCATTTTATCGAACATATGCTTTTTAAAGGAACTAAAAAAAGATCGGCAAAAAAAATTGCAGATGATATTGAATCATTCGGCGGTTACCTGAATGCATTTACCTCAAAGGAACATACTTGCTATTATGGTCGCGGACTAAGCGAGCATCTTGAAAAAACTTTTGATGTTCTCGCGGACATGGTTCAACAGCCAGCTTTTAAGCCTACGGAAATTACGAAGGAAGCAAGCGTTGTTGTTGACGAATTAAATGATATAAATGATAACCCCGAAGAATTAATTTTTGATAAGTTTGAAGAGGCAATATTTTCAGGAAACAGTCTGGCATATCCGATTATCGGCACGGAAAAGAACATTAAGGGATTTTCACAGCTTGATTTATTTAACTTTGTAAAAGAAAAGTATGGCTTTAACCGGCTTTTAATAGCAGCTTCCGGAGAAGTTGATCATAAAGAAATTATTAAGTTAGCACAAAAATATTTTAATGTTGATCTTGGCTATTCACCTATTAAAAGGAAAAATATTTCCGGTAATTCTATCATACCAAAATTAGAGTTTATAGAAAAAGAAATCCAACAGGTTCATGCTATACTCGGGACGACAGCTCAAGGCTATAAAAATGAGTCTCGAATTTATGTCGCGGTGTTAAATCAAATTTTAGGAGAGGGAAGCAGCTCAAGACTATTTCAATCTGTTCGTGAAAAAAACGGGATAGCCTATCAAATAAATTCTTTTCTAAATTCATTTTATGATATCTCAACATTCGGCATCTATTTATCGACGAATGAAAAAATGCTTGATAAAGCGCTAACCATAATCTCTAAAGAATTAAAAAAACTTAGAGATACAAAAATTTCCGGCAGGGAATTAAGTAAAGCTAAGGAATCTTTGAAGGGCGGTATGCTGCTAAGCCTGGAAAGCACATCGCACAGAATGACCAGGATGGCTCAATCAGAATTATATTTTAATAGAGTAAAGTCAACAGAAGAAATTATTAAGAGTATCGATGCGGTAACAAGCGAAAAAATCCTTGAAGCTGCAAACCAGTTGCTTAACGAAAACAAATTCGTTAAGCTGATTATAAAATCAAAAAATGTATTACTAAAATCAGCTGCATAGCTGAACAAAACGAGAGGTATAATATGTTAATCGGCGTTCCAAAAGAAATCAAAGCCAATGAAAACAGAGTTGCCCTATTACCTGTAGGTGCTTTAACTTTAATTAGACACGGACATAAAGTTATTGTCGAAAATAACGCAGGTGTCGGAAGCGGTTTTTCGGATGAAGATTATAAGACAGTAGGCGCAGAAATAGCTTCATCGCCAAAAGAAATTTTTAGCGCTGCCGATATGATTATGAAGGTTAAAGAACCTATTGAACAAGAATATAAGTTAATTAAAAACGGACAGATTTTATTCACCTATTTTCACTTTGCAGCAAACAAAGAATTAACCGAAGCAATGATGAAATCGAAGTGTATTGCTATTGCTTATGAAACAGTTCAAAAAGCGGATAAATCTTTGCCTTTATTAATCCCTATGAGCGAAGTTGCTGGACGAATGGCTCCGCAGGAAGGCGCAAAGTATTTAGAACAGGCAATGGGCGGAAGAGGAATTTTGTTAGGCGGCGTGCCTGGAACAGGTCCCGCCGAAGTAATGGTACTTGGAGGAGGAATTGTTGGAACTAACGCAGCAAAAATTGCTGCTGGCCTAGGTGCGAAGGTTACAATTTTTGATAATAATCTTTATCGGTTAAGATATTTGGATGATGTTATGCCTAAGAATGTCACAACTATGATGTCTAATGAATATTATATCCGTGCCGGACTTTCAAAGGCAGACCTGGTAATTGGTGCTGTATTAATCCCCGGCACAAAAGCTCCAAAGCTGGTTACAAAAGAGATGTTAAAAATTATGCGAGAAGGTTCTGTAATTGTTGATGTTTCGGTTGATCAAGGAGGCTGTATTGAAACATGTCATCCTACAACTCATGAGAATCCGACTTTTATAGTTGACGGTGTACTTCATTATTGTGTAGCCAATATGCCTGGCGCAGTTCCTCATACATCAACGTTAGCATTAACAAACGCAACTCTTCCTTATGCTGTGGAAATTGCCAATAAAGGATATGAGGCAGCAATCAAAACAAATCAAGAGATAAAACTTGGTTTGAACATGATTGACGGAAAAATTACTTACAAAGGAGTTGCAGAAGCTTTTGATTTTGAATATCACTCTGTTGATTCGGTTATAAAATAATTTTTACTTTGCGGTAAATTTTCCTTACCGCAAAATTATTATAAAATTTCCAAGTTTATTTAAGGTTAATTAATGCCAAAATTTGTTTTAGATGGAAAAGAAATAGAATTTGAACAAGGACAAACAATTATTCAAGCAGCAAAGAAAAGCGGAATAACTATTCCACATTTTTGCTGGCATGAAAGTTTATCCATTTCCGGAAATTGCAGGGTCTGTCTTGTTGAAATTGAAAAAATGCCTAAACTTGCTATCGCGTGCTCAACTCTTGCTGCCGAAGGAATGGTTGTTTATTCGGAATCAGATAAAGCCCTAAGCGCAAGGAATGCCGTGATGGAATTTGAACTTATAAATCATCCTTTAGATTGCCCTATTTGCGATGAAGCAGGTGAATGCAAGCTCCAAGATTATGCTTATTCTCATGGTAATGGAGAAAGCAGGTTTAATGAAGAAAAAGCTCATAAGGATAAAAGAGTCCCTCTTGGACCGCTTGTAATGTTTGACGGTGATCGCTGTATCTCTTGTTCGCGTTGCATAAGATTTTGCGATGAAATAGCAAAAGAATCTCAATTAACTTTTATAAAACGCGGTGATAGGGTAACAATTGTAACTTATCCCGGAAAACAATTGGATAACCCTTACTCGATGAATGTAACGGATATTTGTCCGGTCGGCGCTTTAACTAGCAGGGATTTCAGATTTAAAGCCAGGGTATGGGAATTATCTTCCACTAAATCTATTTGCAACGGCTGTTCGAGAGGGTGCAATATTAATTTGGAGGTTAGAAATAATCAGGTGCTAAGATTAACCCCGCGACAAAATGATGAGGTAAACAGTTTTTGGATGTGTGATCATGGAAGAATTAATACTTATAAGTTTATAAATGCCGAAGATAGAGTTGACAGCCCGTATTTGCGCCGCAAAGGGGCTTTGGCTAGAAGCGGCTGGGATGAAGCTTTTGCAGCAGCTTCATCTGAACTGAAATCTTATTCCAAAAATGAAATCGCCTTCATTGGTTCACCTTATACTACTTGCGAAGATAATTTCATCTTATCGAAATTTGCAACTCAAATAATCGGTACAAAACACATAGATTTTATTCACCATATTGATACTTCTTTTGGCGATAATTTTTTGCGTCAGGGAGATGTTACACCCAATTCGCTCGGCGCCAAAGCTGTCGGTATATTCCCAGGCAAGGGCGGATTAGATTTGGACGGCATTATTAAGGCTGTTAAAGATGGTCAAATAAAAGCTATCTATTTAATGGAAGATGATATGATTG
>JAJYCM010000108.1 GCA_021778375.1 Bacteroidota bacterium | reverse complement strand
AATTAAATCCAACAAATCCTCTTCATTGAAAGGAATCGTATCATAAGTCTCAATGGATTCATTATTGTAACTTTCATCAGCAATGGATTTTAAAGCGATAAGCAACGAAATAAAGTTTAATTTTCTGATAAATTGTTTTTCAGTATCGTCTTTCCAGCCGCCGGATTCAATTAAGATTGTACTCATTCCCAAACCTTGGAAGTTATCACCGAAGGCTCGAGGTTCAAATTCATCCGGATATTTTGCAATATGACCCGGAATAAATGAAGACATCGTATTGAATAGACTTCCTATTATTTTCATTGACTTTTCCCGGGCGGGGCTAACTGATTTTTCAATATCAAAAGCGGGTGCTAGAAATGATAGTGTGGCTGTATTATAACTGTGCCCTGTTGAATAAAGCGTGCTCTGGTCATGAAGATTAAATCCGAATTCCGCATTAATATTATGAAAAGTCTCTTTTAATATCTTTGCCTCCGGTGTTTGAAGCTTGACAAAATCACGATTAATATCAATATCAAAAACATTTCTTCGCTGAAATAATTCTGCACCGTCAGGATTGACCATTGGCATAAAATAAATAGTTAATTTTTCAAATAAATTATCTATAACAGTACTATAACTATCGTTTGAAGCAAAAAAGTTGAAAATGTCAAATAACGCCATTGTAGCAGTAGATTCATCTCCGTGCATTTGTGTCCACAAAAATACTTTTGTTTTTCCTTTACCTATTTTTATTAAAAAAATGTCCCGCCCTTCTGCTGACTTCCCGGCTTCAGAAATAGTAAATATATTATTACTACGAAGCCGGTTAATCAAAGGTAAAATATCCGAATATTTTATCCTTCGATTACTTAAACTCTTTTCCAAATAATTTTGGTAATCGTAGTAAATCCTGTAAGCAAAATCTAAATCGTTTGTCATGGTATTTCTTTGTTGCAGTCTTTAAATTACGTTAAAACGTAATTTAGTACATTGTCCCGATATTAATAGTTAAGAAAAATCCGCCCAGATCATTTTCAATTCTATTCTGAAGAATCTCAATACCTTTATTGAACATGTGAATTTCATAATATCGGATATTTATCCCAACCAGATTTTTCTTATCAAGCCCAAAATTTGCGCCGAAACCGACATAACCACCAAGTGCAGGATAAGCCTTTGCTGCATGAAATGAATTAAAAAATTCTCGGTCATAAGGAGTAGTTAAAACAATTGCCGGACCGATTCCAATATTTATATATGGTCTTAAGTTATCGTAAATATCATTTTCAAAAAGCCTGTATTGAAGTCCGAAATTTAGCGGCAATAAGAATGCGCGATTTAATTTTCCGGCTGTGTAAGTGTTGCCGAAGTAATCAACATATGTAAATTCTTGCGGATCTTTTGCTTCGGATATGGAAAAATCTGTAAATCCGGTTAACTCTTGACTGAATTGGCGTCTGTAAAAAGCCCCTAAACCAAAACCGCTTTCGCTGAATATAATATCAACTCCTATGGCATTATTTGGAAAAATATCAGGTGGTTTCGCAGGAGCTAATTCACCTATCCCTTGACCATTTACATTAAGAAGAGGAATTATTAATATTACAAATAATAAAAATTTTATCATGTCCGATTATTTTTTATCCTTAAAATAATTAAGATAAAGATAAATTCAATATCATTATAAGTCAATTAAACGATGAATAATACCGTTGATAGTCCGACTTTTTGGGATGAAAAATACCGTCTCGGTGAAACTGAGTGGGATATGAAATCCGCTACCCCGGTTTTTGTTGAACTTTTAAATTCCAAAAAATTTATTCAGCCGGGAAAGCTCTTAATAACCGGTTCTGGAAAAGGCTATGACGCTATTGCCGCAGCTAAGGCCGGTTATGATGTTACGGCAGTGGATTTTTCTTTTGAGGCGGTTTTTTCTTCAAGAAAAATTGCAGAACAGAATGCCATAAAAATTAATTTTATTGTCGAAGATATTTTCAACCTTAATCAATCCTTTATAGAAACTTTTGACTCCGTTTATGATTACACAACTTTCTGTTCTATAAGTCCTATCCGGCATGAAGAATATATCAAGAAGATAAGTTCCCTCTTAAAACCAGGTGGAAAACTTATTGCTCTTCTCTTCCCGGTAGAGGATAAAAAAGACGGACCCCCGTTCGGAATTGACCCGATTGAGTTTTACTCGATTGCAAAGAAATATTTGAAGCTTGAATTATCTTCTCGGAGGATAAATTCTATTAAACCCCGCAAAGGAAGGGAAGTCTTGCAAATTTATGTTAGGTAATAATGTTCTAAAATAATTTCAAAACCATTTTAATTGAGGAAACAATGCCGACTAACCTTGAACTGAAAATTAAACTAACTTCATTTAACCAAATTGAAAAATATTTAAAAGAGATTAATGCAACGCATACAGCCACGCTAAATCAAAAGGATGTTTATTATAAATCAAATTCCGGCTTGCTCAAGCTTAGAATTGAAAACGGCAACCAGAGCATTATAAAATACGTTCGGGATGAAAAATCAAAAAATAGATTTTCAAATTTTGAGGTTTTATATTTCTCCTCCGGTAACGCCGAAAAGTTTTTCGGAGAATTGCTCAAGGTCGAAACTGTAGTCCAGAAAAAGAGAATTCTTTACATGTACAATAATACAAGGGTTCATCTCGACAGGGTAAAAAATCTCGGCTACTTCATGGAGCTCGAAACTTTAGTCCTTTTTGGTAAAAATGATGCTAAAAAAAGATTTGACGAAATAGTCGATCTCCTTCACCTTCATGATTACCTGCAGATAAAAAAATCTTATCGTGATTTAATTTTAGCAAAGAATTACAAATGATTCTATCTAAAGCAAAAGTTCATTCTGCAAATCTTGAAAAAGAAATTTCCGGCAAAATCAATGCAGGTAAGTTAAATGAACTCTTGCTCATTGTTCCTACAAACCGAAAAATTCGATCTCTTAGAAGGGAGATTATTTCTTCAGCGCCTAATAATGCGGTTGGTAAAATAAATCTTGAGACTATAGGTAGTTTTGCGATTAATCTTTTGTCCCCGGGCGAATCAGCAAGTTCACGCGTCCTGAGCGATGCTTCTTCAACTGTTTTGCTCAAACAGTGTTTTCGGGAAGTTCCGCTGAAATATTTTTCAAACTATGAAAAGGATTTTCCCTTCGGAACTTTACAACGAATTAAAAATGTTATCGCTGAATATAAACGCAGGGGAGTTTCTCCGGGTTTATTACTGCGTGAAGCTGAAAATCTTAATG
The DNA here is from genome assembly GCA_021778375.1 of Bacteroidota bacterium. Lineage (GTDB taxonomy): Bacteria > Bacteroidota > Ignavibacteria > Ignavibacteriales > Ignavibacteriaceae > FEN-1297. The sequence goes on along the minus strand of JAJYCM010000108.1, from coordinate 5,255 downwards.
GCTCCGAAAAATTTAAAGCCGAAGACATAGCGGCAGTTTTCGAACTCTATAATTCAAAATGTATACAGCTTGGCGTTAGAGAAATTGGGGATGTTTATCATGAAATAATTTCTTTCGCCTCCGGGAATTTCGATAAAGAATTTAGAACTTTGTATCCCGATGTTGATATAATTATCGTGAATGGTTTTGATGAGTTCACCAAGCCTGAAATCGAAATTATTAATTCCTCTGCAGATGTTAGAAATATCTCTCTTTTTATTTCCTTCGATTATTTTTCCGGCAACTCCGCGATCTTTTCTCATCTTGATAGCTGCTATAATAAGTTTGTTGATAAAGGGTTCAAAAAAATTGCCGACGATTCAACTGAAACGCATAATGAGTTTCAGTCGTACATTAGAGAAGAACTGTTTAATACTCCGCCCGGTGAAAAGTCCTTTAATTTTGAATCCTCAATTACTAAAATCAGCGCTTTCACTAGAGAAAATGAAATTGAATTGATTGCAAAAGAAATCAAGGAAATTATTGTCAACCAAAAAGTTGAACCACATAAAATTTGCGTCACATTTAATTTGATTCAGAAATATTCGCCTTTAATACGCTATTATTTCCCATTGTATGGACTTCCTTTTAATCTCACTGATAGATATCCCCTAAATACTTCTGCACCGGTAATTTCTATAATAAACTTTCTTGAAATCTTAGAGAATGATTTTTATTATAAAAATATTTTCCGCGCTTTAAGCAGTGGCTATTTAACTTTTAGCAACATCGATTCTTTTAGCCTGCTAAAAGCTTCCGTAAATCTGAAAATTATTTCAGGATATAATAATTGGCAGAATTCCCTTCGTGACGCAATATATACCTCCTCCCTTGAGGAAGATGATAATGAAAATCACTTCGACTTTAATAGAAATCTTTATGAAAAAGCATTGAAGAGTTTTATTGCACTTAATAAAATCCTTGCCCCGTTTTTTAATGAAATGTCTATCCAAGAATTTTTAGCTAAGCTTAATGAATTTATTTTTACTCAAAATTTTATCTCCAATTTGATTAACGACCGCGAGGAGAATATTGAACTTAACGCAAAATCTTTGTCCACTTTTATAGATGAAATTACCGGACTCTTTAATTTGCTGCAGCTTGAAAACGGTAGTGAGAAGAAATTTCCTCTTAAGTTTTTTTTGAATAACATTCGTACGGTAATAAGCGCCTCGCGTTATAATATTAAAGAAAAACCAAACTACGGAATTCAGATTACTACGCTTAACGAAATAAGAGGATTAAAGTTTGACTATCTTTTTATTGGGGGTATGTGCGATGGCGATTTTCCTACTCGCTATTCTCCCGAAATTTTCTTTTCGGGTTCTTTCGCAAAAAATGAAAGGATTCATCAAATCGAAGATCGATACCATTTCTATCAGTCGCTTTGTTCGTGGAGTAAGCAGCTTTTCTTAACTGCCCCGCTTCACGAAGAAAAAACAGAGTTTGTCGAATCCAATTTCTTGAGCGAATTTATTTCTTTATTCAAAGTGAAATTGAAAAGTGGAAAAGATTATGAAAAGAACATTTATACAAAAGAAGAGTTATTAATTTACGCCGGTAAAAATATTGCCGCCGGATTTACTGAAGAATTAAATTTCACCGGAATTAATATCGATGAAATAAAAAAATTGATCGCAATAAATAATCTTAGGATAGAAAATCCTTTTGGAGACTCTCCGTTTACCGGCATTATCGGCAGTGACCTTTCTGAAGAAGCAGTTGCAAGACTGAATGAATTTAAGGATAGAAAATATTCCATCACCCAACTTGAAACTTACGCGCTATGCCCATTTAAGTATTTTGCCGAACGCATTCTAAAACTCGAACCGCTTGAAGAACCTTCTGAGGAGTTTGAAGCACTGGAGCTTGGTAGTCTTCTACACGAAATCCTATTTGAATTTTATCAAAAGCTAAGTGAAGAAAAGGTTATTTTGCAAAAAGCCAGCGATGAACATTATAAATTTGCCTACGATTTACTCTTCAAAATTGCGGAAGAAAAAATCAGCCGTGCAAATTTCAAATCCCCTTTAAGCTTTTATGAAAAGGAAAGAATTACCGGAATTAATGGCAAGAAGCAAAATTCAATTCTATTTAAATTTCTTCAGGCGGAAAGGGATGACTCTGATAGCTTCTTACCTGCATTCTTTGAAATTTCTTTTGGTGACAAACTTAATAAGAAAGACGGAAAAGATTTTGATGTTGAAGGTATTAAATTAACAGGGAAGATCGATAGAATTGATATTGATGAACTTAACAAAAAATATAGAGTAGTTGATTATAAATTAAGCGGTAAAAAACCTTCGTTAAAAGACCTCAAAACCGGTATATCTCTTCAACTGCCTCTTTACCTGTTTGCAGCGCAAAAATTGATCGATGAAAAAATAAATAAAAAGCTTGTCCCTGCAGATGCTTATATTTATTCGTTAAAGCCTACGGTAAATGATTTCGGGTTAAAGACAGTTATTAAAGAAGAAATGAATTCTGAGCTGATTAAAATCTGCATTGATTCAATTAAAAATTATGTTGAAAATATAGTTAATGGAAAATTCAATCTTTCAATACTCCCGGATAGAGAAACTAAAGTCTGTGGCTTCTGCGGTTTTCGTTCTGTATGTCGTATCCAGGAAGTTAGTTAAAATTAGCAATTGGAAGATTTATGTATTGGAGAATTAGAGTGAGGAGTAGTGTTAAACATTATTCCAATACTCCATTCCTCCTTTTTCCCCTTTCTAAATGTAATCGGTTATTGACACTATGAAAAAATTGTCGCTCATATTTTCTTTGTTGTTTATTTTCTTATCTGCATCTAATAGTTTTCCACAGCTCAATAAAAAAAAATTGGTGGAATCTGAAAAACATCATCTTCAAAATTATTATAAGATAAATAAGATCCTTTATCCGGGCGATTCAAGTATAAATGTTACCTATTATGGACTTAATCTTACTTTAACTTACTCGCCAAACTATCTGAAAGGCATTGCCACCATTAACGCAAAAAGTACAGAAAATGGTTTAACTAAATTTTTCCTTGATCTTCAAGATCCTCTGCTTGTAGATTCTGTTTTATTAAACGGCAGCAAAATTCCCTTCATACATTCCTTAGCAAAATTAAATATTAACCTACCTCGAAGTTATAATTATGGAGAGCAATTCTCTCTTGTCATTTATTATCAAGGCATTCCGGGTTCAAGTGGATTCGGCAGTTTTGAGTTCGGCAGTCACAACAACCAGCCCGCCATTTGGTCTCTAAGCGAACCATATGGAGCAAGCGATTGGTTTCCTTGTAAGGATACTCCCGCCGATAAAGCGGATTCTTCGGATGTCTGGGTAACGTGCAGCAATAGCTTAATTGCTGCCTCCAACGGTACTCTTCAGGCTGTGGTTGATAACGGTAACGGCACGCATACCTTCAAATGGAAAAATATTTATCCCATTGCTCAATATTTAATTTCTATAGCTATTTCTGATTATACTGTTTATACTACTTACTATCATTATGCTCCGTCTGATTCTATGCCGGTTGTATTCTATGTCTATCCCGAAGATTTTAATAATACAAAACCATATCTTGACAAAGTCGCGAACATGATAGCCGTATTTTCAAACTTTTATGGGCCATATCCTTTTTTGAAAGAAAAATATGGTGAAGCAGAATTCGGTTGGAGCGGTGGAATGGAACACCAGACAATCACTTCGCTCGGTGGCTTTGATGATGATCTTGAAGCGCACGAACTTGCACATCAATGGTACGGAGATAAAATTACTTGTGCTGATTGGCAGGATATATGGCTTAACGAAGGATTCGCTTCCTTCTCAGAGGCTGTTTATTTTGGTGCGACCTCCGGTACAGATGCTTATAATTTAATGATGACTTCATTTATGAATAATGCTAAAAATGCCGTAGGTTCTGTTTATGTTCAAAACATTTCCAATGTCAATTCAATTTTTGATTATAACCGGAGCTATGCTAAAGGTGCTGTTGTGCTTCACATGTTGAAAGGGATTATGGGCGACTCTCTTTTCTTTCAACTAATGAAAACTTACGCCTCTGATCCTAAAGTTGCTTATGGCGCTGCTACTACTGCCGACTTTGAAGCGGATGCTGAAAAAGTTTATGGCTCAAGTTTAAGCTATTTTTTTAATGAATGGATCTATGGCGAAAATTATCCCCATTATTCCGTTAGCTGGAATAATAATTTTATCGGCAATAATATTTATTCTGTAAATCTTAATCTCTCCCAAACTACAAACACAGACCCTGCTTTCTTCACCATGCCTATTCAAATTCAAGTTAAAACATCTGCCGGCGATACAATCGTTACTATATTTAATAACCGGCAAAATCAGCTAATCAGTTTTAATGTAATAGGAACACCGCAGTATATAAACTTTGATCCGAATAATTTGATATTAAAAGATATTTCAATAATCGATTCCGTTGATTTAACTAAACCGCAAACATTTACACTTTACCAGAACTATCCCAATCCATTTAATCCTTCGACAACTATAAATTATTCAATACCTGTAAACTCAAAAGGATTTATTCAAGTAAAATTAATTGTGTATGATGAATTGGGAAACATTGTAGCAAGGTTAGTTGATAAAGCAGAACCGGCAGGAACCTATTCAGTCAAATTTCCGCCTAGTAATAAACATTTGGCAAGTGGAGTTTATTACTACCAAATTATAGCCGGAGATTATATTCAAACAAAAAATATGATTTTGTTAAAGTGAGTGTCATTTCAACCCTGCCTGCCAAGAGAGTTACAGAACTATTTTGTTGTCATTTCGACCGAAGGGAGAAATCCCCAACATAGCGCTGTCACTCACATTAGCAAGAAGATATCTTCTCCTCTACAGTATTGGCGATTATCAGGCGAAGCAGATTGGTTTTTGAGCCACCCCTACCCATCCGGCGAGGCGGGATTTTCCCTTTGCTTTTTTCTTGAACTTAAACTTGACTCCATAATTTCATTACTCAGCTTCACTATTATTATAATTTTCTCCAAGATTCGCACAACGTAAATCACCTTTAATCGTTGACGCCCAAAAAATTTTCCCTTAAAATAAACCCTAAAATAAGTTATCTTGTCTAACAATAAAATTATTATTCATTTCAAACAATTATTTAATCAGCTATGAAAAATTTAACTTTTCTCTTAATCCTTTCTTCTCTTGTATTTATTAATGGATGTAGTAATAAAATTATT
>JAJYCM010000107.1 GCA_021778375.1 Bacteroidota bacterium | reverse complement strand
TTTCCCAATTAAATTCTTTTGCTATTTTCATCAAACACCTTTAGTTGTTGGTTCCCAAATAAATTTATGCATTTGAAGCTGAAATCTTACATCAAGCTTATCTTCTAATATCCATTCAACTAATATTACCGGTTCAAGCTCCCCAAATACAACCGAGAAAAGTATGATGCATTTCTTCATCAAATTATATTTCTGAATAATTTCTTTTGTCCACTCATAATCTTCTCTTGTGCCGATAACAAATTTTAGTTCATCTGAAGGCTTAATAGTGTCAATATTCTTATAATAATTTTTTTTCAGCATCCCACTGGAAGGACATTTTAAGTCCATAATAATTTTCACCCGGGGATCTATTTCTTTTATGGATAAACTGCCTCCAGTTTCAAGAAGGACTTCGAAGCCCTCATCGCATAATCTTTGCATTAGGTTAATTGTATCACTTTGTACAAGCGGCTCCCCGCCGGTAATTTCGACAAGCTTGCAGTCAAATTTTTTAACTCCCGAAATAATTTCATCTAGTGATAATTCCTTTCCTTCATAAAAAGCATATTCCGTATCGCAATATTTGCAACGGAGGTTGCAATACGTTAACCGAACAAAAACACAAGGAAGCCCTGCTTTTGTACTTTCGCCTTGAATAGAGAAGTAAATTTCGTTTATTTTTAACATAAAGAACTTCGTAAAATGGATTTAGCTTTAATTTAGAGTGCAAATTTAAAGAAGTAACATTTGACATCAAACAGAGGTTTGGCTATATTTGGACGCAATTTTTCAATATCTAATTAAAGGTTATTATAATATGGCAAGCCACAAATCAGCAAAGAAAAGAATACGTACTAACGCTAGGAAAAGAAAAGTTAATAAAGTTGCCGAATCTAAAATTAAAACAGTAGTAAAAAAAGCTCTTGATGCTAATGATAAAGAACAAGCCGAAAAATTATATAAAGATGCGGTTGCAATTCTTGATAGAAGCGCAACAAAAGGACTTCTCCACAGTAATACTGCATCCAGGAAAAAATCAGCTTTAACTAAACATATAAACGGTTTAAAATCAGAAAAATAATTTTGTCCTAACTTACCTTTCTTTTTGAAGGCTCTTTAGTAATTAAAGAGCCTTTTTTCTACTCTAATATTTTTGTTAGAAACCCGGCACATAATTTATAAATCTTCAACGGCGTCAATTCCTTCAGGCATTGGGAGATAAAATTTTACCGGTTGAATAGAACCGTCTCTTTTTATGAGACGATCTACACGTTTTTTTATTATAACGCTATGTTCGATGTGAACGTCGTCTTCGATTATAGAACCAAAAATATAGCTGGTTCCCTTGATAAGTACACGCTTTCCTACTCTAAGAGGATATTCATCGTTCCCTGTCATATTCACGCTTGATTCAATTCTCGATCCTTCACCAATGATAATATTTCCCTTTATAATATCTCCTGAAAGAATTTCGACATTGTCGCCAATCAGAAACGCCTGACCTTCAAAACAAGAAAGCGAAACGTTTTGGCTTACCCTTACATTCTTTCCAAATTGAACATTACCTTCTACAAAAACATTTTTCATCAACTCGAGATTATAATTTAATTTAACGCCTTTCCCAATGTAAACACCTTTCCCTATACTGATGTCAAGCGGTACGTTATTGCCATCCATGCTAATTATTTGGTCAACAACACTTTCGTCAATAAAAAAATCTTCAGGGTCATTTATTTCAATAATATCTTTTAATCTTTCATAGACCTTATTGCGAGCAACATCCGCCATTTCTTTTAAGACGGATTTGTTGTTAAAACCCATGACAACATATTGTTCCCGGGGGCTTACTGCCTGCACAGTGTATTTATTTTGATTGAATATCGAAATAAGGTCTGTAATATAGATTTCATTTTGTACATTATTGCTTGTAATTGAATCTACCAACTCATTTAACTTTGTATACTTAAAAGCATATACTCCGGAGTTGAATTCGTTATTCTCTATTAATTCCTTTTTTGAATATGAATAATTTTTTCCGTTGAACATAACACGGTAAGGAACACCATCAGAAATGGAAAGAATATCTTTGTACTCAATAATTTCTATTACATTTCCGAAATCTTTCCCGGCAGAGTTACCGTTTTCATCTTCAGATTTTACCCGGATAATTCTCCCGTAATAATTCTCTTTCGGATCCCCTTCAAAAATTCCAGTGAGTACCATCATGTCGGAATCGCTTTGCACAAATTCATCCCTAAAACTTCTCATGGTTTCGGCATTGATCAACCCCATGTCTCCCGGCAAAATATAAACAATACCGTCAAAATTTTTCGAATCAATTTTCTTCAAAGCAACTTGCACTGCATGACCGGTTCCGTTCTGCTTTTCCTGAAATGCAAAAACTGTGGATTGCCTTTTCCCGACAACCTTCATCACATCTTCGGCTTTAATTCCGACAACAACAATCAAATTAATATTCTCTATCCCTGTACGGCAGGCATTATAGACACGCTCGACTGTTGGAATTCCCCAAATTTTATGCAGCATCTTTGATCTTTGCGATTTGATCCTTTTACCATGCCCGGCAGCTAAAATTATTCCTACTTCATGAACGTCATGGTTCATCGGCGAAGATAATTTTTTAGCTAAATCATAAATTTCATTTACTTCCATTTTTCCTCTTGTTGAACAAAATTAAATTTTAGATTAATATGAATTTTCCAGTTACATTATAAACTAAGATAGTATTTTTTTGCCAAAAAACTTTCCACCGTTTGAAAATAATACCAACGAAAAAAGAGATAAGAAAAAAGCAAACTCAATTGATAGTACAGGCGAATCAATAAATCCTGCTGTAATTGCTGAGAGTATTAAGGCTGTAACTGAAAGAAGAATTCCCAGTGTAAAATTTTTCTCTTCTTCGTTATTTTGTTTGCTGCGAATAATTTTTAATCCATAATAAATTGCTGCGGCAATAATAGCAAGGAAAGATAAAAGTCCAAGTAATCCACTTTCAAAATAGACTTGAACAAAATCGTTATGCCAGCTTCCTATGCCTTTGTCTGCCAATTCATTTTTGTATGGGAAAATATTGTGGAAAGTTCTTGGGCCGAAGCCTAAAACGGGGTGGGTAAATGCTAATTCTTCGGCTCCTTTCATAATAATATTTCTATCCGACAACGTAGTCGGGTTTTCTACTCTTTCAGTAATTTCTTTTCTATTATTTGAAAATGAAATAAATGAAATTAAGGCAGTCACAATAATTATTAGTACAGCTGATTTTAAATTAGTTTTCTTAAAAACCATTCCGGCAATGAAAACCAATCCGGCAACAGCTATGTTAGTACGCCCTTGCGATGTGATAATCCCTGAGAGCAAAAATGAAATTCCCAGCAGCCAAAAGAGCCTTTCATTCTTTTCTGAATTCGGGGATGAAGATACTACAAACAATCCCAACGCAGCCAAAAGGAAAGATGAGTAAGTTGCATAACCCGATGAAAAAGCTTGGGCTCTATCCACAATCTTTAAGTTAAATTGTATTAGCCCAATGATGGAAACCAGCACAGCGCCGGCAATAAATGCTAGTATTATTTTTTTAATTCTTTCTTTGTCCAATACTTTTATGTAGAAACTCATTGAAAAGAAAGCAAGATAGAAAAGTGCGTCTTTGTAAAACGCTTGGTAGCTGACTGATGGGAAATCTGAAAAAACAATAGAAAGAATTCTGACACTTCCGAAAACAATAATAAGCCACGTAAAAATATCTATCGCTTCTTTTTTATTTTTGCCGCTTTCAAATAACCAAAACAAAGACAAAATACCTGCAAATAATTGTAGCAGAAATAATGAAACCATCATACTAAAAACGGTGGCAATAAAAAGGTAAAAAATAATATTTAGGTTGAACCTTGATGAAATCATAATAAATAATTTTAGTTAGTCTCTAAACTGCATCTCATAAAATTTCCCGTATAGTCCACCGGTATCTCCAATTAATTCGTCGTGAGTCCCTGTTTGAATAATAGAACCTTTATCTAATACTAAAATTTTTGTTGCATTTCTAATAGTACTTAACCGGTGAGCGATAACAAAAGTAGTGCGATTAACCATTAATCTTTCAATTGCTTCTTGAACAAGTAACTCGGATTCGTTATCAAGCGCGGAAGTTGCTTCATCAAAAATCATTATCTCCGGGTTTTTCAACAAAGCTCTCGCAATTGAAAGCCTCTGGCGTTGCCCACCGGAAATTTTCAAACCCCTTTCACCTATAACGGTCTCATAACTATCCGGCATTTCTATTATAAAGTTGTGGGCGTTTGCGGTTTTTGCTGCTTCAATTATTCTTTCCATTGGGTAATTGCCTAGTCCATAAGCAATGTTACTTTTAATACTTTCGTTAAATAAGAATGTTTCTTGAGTTACAATTCCTAGTAATTGACGAAGGCTTTTAAGTTTCACATCCTTAATGTCAATACCGTCAATCAAAATTCTTCCAGAGGTTGGGTCAAAAAATCTTGGGATTAAATCAACAAGAGTAGATTTACCGCCACCGCTCGGTCCCACGAGTGCAATAATTTCACCTCGCTTAACGGAAAAATTCAAATCGTTTAAAACCAAATCAGTTGAATCTTCATAATGAAAAGAGAGATGATCAAATGCTACCGAATCTTTAAATTCAGTTAATTCAATTGCCTCCGGCTTATCTTTGATTGAAGGTTCTGTGTCAATTATTTCAAAAATTCTATCGCCAGCTGCGCTTGATTCCTGAATGCGATTATTAACAGTGCTTAATTCCTTAATCGGCGGCATTAGTTGGAATATAGCGAAAAGAAATCCAAAAAATTCACTGGCCTTTAATGTGTTGCTTTGAAGAACAAGCACACCGCCATAATAAATAATTACTGCGCCTACTGTTACGCTTAAAAATTCAGTAAGAGGAGAGGAAGCATTTCTGATTCTATAAATTCTTAACATTGTCTTGAAAAAACTCTTTGTCTCGGTGGTAAATTTATTGTTCTCATAGTCTTCCATTCCGAACGCTTTAACTATTTTAACTCCTGAAATAGTTTCTTGAAGAATGCTCGTTATATCAGCCATTTTAGCCTGTACAATTGTACTGTACTTTCTAAGTTTTAATCCTATTCCTGCAATTATCAGCATTGAAAAAGGAAGGACAACAAAGGAAAGCAATGTAAGCTGCCAGCTAATGCTGAGAGCTATTCCGACCAGGACAATTATGGTTAACGGTTCTCTAATTAAATTTAGAAATGCGGCAGAAATGCTGTTCTGAACAACGGTAACATCGTTTGTAATCCTGGAGATTAAATTTCCAATCCGTTCCTGTTTGAAATAACTCATAGGTAGCTGATGAAGGTGCATATATGCTTTGTCGCGTATGTCTTTCATCGTCCCTTGTTCTACATAAGAAAGAAAATACGCCTGGAGATAACCGAAGATATTTTTGAATAAAAATGTAAATACAACGAGTAAACATATTCTGAAAAGTGCATCAATTTTGTTGCCGCTGAATACAAAGCCGTTAAAGGTTGTCGTTACATCGTGTTCTATTCTTAGAACCCAATTGGGAAGAAGGCTTGATGCATTTTCTAAAGCGGCAGGCTGTTGTACTGATTCTTGCGTTCCTGATTGTTGGAATAAGGTATCAAGAAGTGGAATAGTTAAGTAAACGGAAAGCGCATTTAAAATTGCGAAAAGAATTGTACAGATGACCGAGATTGCCAAGTGCTTCCAGTAAGGTTTTACAAAAGACAATATCCTAAAATATGTTTTCATTAAGCGTTATAACCCGGAGTTTGTGTAACACCTTGCAAGCCGCATCCTCCTTTAATTTTTATAGTATTGAAGTTCTTTAGTGATCTAATCTCGAAGATTTCTATGGAAGAAGTATTCCCAAATCCATTGTCAAAAATCAAAAAATCATTTATAAGTAAAAAATTTCCTACTCCGCTAACATTCCATTGGTGGATAATTTTGTTTTCTCTTATCGAATAAATAAAAATGCCCGACATTCCGCTTCCCGGGTTATTAGCCAAATTTTCAGTTGAAATACTTGCAGTAGAAAAGACCACAAACTTTCCATCGTCCGTCCAGCTTGTTTGCTTCAAATCCTGATTCACTGATGTTATTAAAATATTTTTTCCCGAAGAAATTATCTGCAAAAAGATCGAAGTAGATATAGAATCGACAGAAAATATTCTATATTTGCTGTTCTGCGAGATATTATTGCCTTTAGTTTTAGGTGGATTAGGGTATCCGTCCTTAGTGATATCGTATGTTTTTGTTTGCTCCATTAATTCTTTTCCGTAGGTGTTAAAATATCCGGTAGTTTGATTTACGTAAGTCACATTACCTTTATCGGGTGAATTAAGAATAATTTTAAAGGCATTCTTTGTTTCCCACGAAGTGAAAACCTGAAACCCGCTACCGATATTCTTTAAGAAAAAAACCTCCGAAGATTTTGCATTCAAAAGATAAAGCCTAACATTCGTGAGATATGAAAAAACTCCTAACTTGCTTATATTTTCAGCGGTTATGAAGAATGCGAAATTTTTATCCGGTGAATATGAAAGTTGAAGGACATTTTCATATTTATTAAACCAGAATTTTGCAGACTTTTTCGAAGAAAAATTATATTTGTATAATCCTGGCTTTTCATTAATTATTCCCACAAAGTAAAAATATCCTGAGCTTCCGGAGGATTTTTTCTCGTTCTTTCTTAAGCTACTTTCCGCGTTACCGTCATTTCTCTTTTCATTACAGCCGGAAAATATTGAAATATAAAAAACAATTGAGATGAATAATAAATATCTAAGCTTAAACATCAACTAAGGCCTGCAATTTTCAATAACAAACTTAATATTAAGTTTATGAAATTCATAAAATATCCCCACAAAGGGCTGTATATTAAGAACATCAAAATTATTGAACCATAGATTCCTAACCTCAAAATTTGCGCAGTATATTTATTAGGGAACAGATCGAACAAAATAAATGAACCGTCAAGAGGAGGTACTGGAATTAAATTAAAAGCAAATAAAAATATATTTAGAAATACACCGTACCAAAGAAAGTTTAATAAATATTTAGACTGCCCGTAACCTGACTTAAAAACAGTTACGAAAGCAATAAAAAATAAAATTGATAAAATAAAATTTGAAGCAGGACCGGCAAATGAAACTATTGCATCATCTTTGTAAGGATCTTTAAAGTTGGATCTCTTTACCGGCACTGGTTTTGCCCAGCCAATAAGCGCAAACCCTGAAGCAAAAGAAGCAAGGGGCATTAAATAAGTGCCTATTAAATCCGCGTGCTTAAATGGATTTAATGTTAACCTTCCTTGATTTTTTGCAGTGTCGTCTCCAAACAAACTTGCCGTAATAGCATGAGCAAATTCATGAACCGAAATTGAAATAAAAAAGATTGGCAAAAATGTTAAAAATGAAATTAATTTATCGCTAACGTGTATTCCAGACAATTGTTTATCCTCTCGGGTGAAAATCTTTGTGAACTTGTTTAATGTATTCTCTGTCAATGTGTGTGTAAATTTGCGTTGTTGAAATATCTACATGACCAAGCATCTCTTGTACAGCGCGAAGGTCTGCCCCTCCTTCTAACAAATGTGTTGCGAAGGAATGTCTAAAAGTATGCGGATGAATTTTCTTGTTTATCCCGGCTTCTTTAGAGTATCTTTCCACAATTTTCCAAACTCCCATTCTTGAAAGCTTTGTGCCGCGATTATTTAAGAAAACATAATTTTCGCTTTTTGTTTTTTTTTCAAGTAAAGGACGACTTTGTTGCAAATACTTTGTAATCCAGTTAACCGCGCTGCTGCCTATAGGTATTAGCCTTTCTTTCGAGCCTTTGCCGAAAACCCTTATTACATCTTCCTTAAAAAAAAGATCTGACAATTTTAAATATGCTAATTCCGAAACCCTTGTTCCGCAAGCGTATAATAACTCCAAAAGTGCTCTGTCTCTTAATCCTAACTTTTCATCAACTTGGGGCATAGACAAAATTGAATCGACTTCTTGTATCGAAAGAACCGACGGGAGGCTTTTTTTTAGCTTTGGAGATGAAAGTTTTTCGACGGGGTTATTTTTTATGTATTTGTTCTTGTAAAGAAAAAGAAAGAATCCTTTTATTGATGAATAATATCGTGCTGCCGAATTTACTGAAAGCCCAAGATTGCTCAACGCTTTGAAAAATGCAGCTAAATGTTTATAATACACAAGCGATGGATCGTTAATGCCAAATTCTTCCAAGAAGCGGATGAAAGCAGTTATATCGCTTTTATAAGATGAAACTGTATTTTCGGAAAGATTCTTTTCTAATCTTATAAGAGATAAATATTCTTTTAAAAATATTTCCATTATTCCAGTTTCTCGTCCGTGCTTTTTTCTAATTCATCTTGTTTTGGGTAACGTATCCTGTGGTGGCGTTGCCCTACCAAAATGCTTGTAAACGACTCTTTGATTCTCGTTAAATCATGAAAGGTAATTGGCGCATCATCAAGTTGATTTTCATCTATCCTTGTTTGAATTATATGTCCAATTACATTTTCAACTTTT
>JAJYCM010000106.1 GCA_021778375.1 Bacteroidota bacterium | reverse complement strand
TAACTTCCCGTTTGAGTTAATAACTCGATGGCATGGGATAATAATTGACACCGGATTTGATCCATTAGCTTTGCCAACTGCCCGAACTGCTTTAGGATTACCAATATTTTCTGCCAACATTTGGTAAGAGATCGTCGCTCCGTATGGTATTTGCATCAGTTGCTGCCAGACTTTTTTTTGAAATTCCGTTCCATGAATATCCAGCGGCACTGAAAACTTTTTCCTTTCGCGGTTGAAGTATTCTGTAAGTTGATTGAATATATTAAACATGTAGGGATCGTCCGGATGAAGTTTTGTAACAACGGCATTTTTAAGAGTGATGTCTTTCTTGTTCACAAAAAGATATCTTATACCTTTCTGCGAAGTAAAGACATTAAATTGTATTCCGGATATTTTTAAGGAGGCAGTATATAAGATTTTGTTTTCTTCCATCATAAGAGCTTGTTTGTAAGATGGAAATTTATATAAAAAGAAATTAAAAAGGGGAAGAAATATTTTTTATTCTCTTCCCCGGCAAAAATTAGGAATAGATTATTTATGCGGCTTCCACTTCAAGTGCCGGATGAACATCTCTTTTAAGCAAACCTTCTATTGCAGTCAATGTGCCGCTGATAGCTGTCGGACAACTTCCGCAAGCGCCCTGATAGTGAATTTTAACTTTGAATCCCTCAAGTCCGATAACCTGGAGACCGCCGCCATCCCCGGCTAAAGCTGGTCTAACTCTTTCATCTAAAATTAGATTTATCTGTTTTAAAAGCTCTCCCGCATTTTCATCATTTGATTGAACATCTTTTTCAGAGGGTATTAAAGACCTATCAAACATCTTTATGAAATTTATAAATGGTTTTTGAATTTGTACCCAGCTTGTCTGTTTGTCTTTTTCAATTGTTATAAATTTATCCATATAAAAAACTGAAACAATTCCTTCGATTTTAAATATTCCGTTTGCCAAAGGATCGTTTTCGGCTTCTTGTTTATTATGAAATTGCCGTGTTTCAAAGTTCAATATTTTTTCATTCAAAATAAATTTTAATGCATGGGGGTTTGGCGTCAATTCAACATCAGTTACTGATAACATATTTATTCTCCAAAATTTTTGCTCAAAAATATTACAAGTTCACTTGTATTTCAAGGTAAAATTGCACTTTTGTATATAGAATACTGTTGCTTCATCTTAACCGTATAAATTATTAACTCATATTATGGCATTCTACATGAAAAACTTAACGACTAATGCCCCAATGCACAAAGTTTTAACATGGTTACTGAAATATAACTCCGGGGTTTAGGAAAAACTCGGAGTTTTCTCATTATGTCGAATGTGAATTATTAATAAAAAAACGAAAACTTTGTATATATTTTAGATCAAAAAAAGATTTGACTATGAAAAACATTTTAGTAGTATTTACCGGCGGCACTTTTTCTATGATGATAGACGAAAGTACGGGCAGCGCTGTGCCACGATATTCAGGGGAAGAGCTTTTAATAAAAATTCCGGAAGCAAAAAATCTTGCTAATATTACTTGCTATGACTTTGGAAAATATCCCGGACCACACATGACTCCGGGATTAATGTTTCAGCTTTCAAAAAAAATTAGAGAGTTGCTTAACGCTGGTAATTACGACGGAGTAATCGTTACTCACGGAACAGACACGCTTGAAGAAACTGCATACTTCCTGGACTTATCAATTAAAACCTCGCTTCCTATAGTTGTTATTGGCTCGATGAAAAACAGTTCTGAAGCAGACTGGGATGGACCTAGAAATCTTACAGATGCGATTCAGGTATGCCTAAATGACAATTGTAAAAATTTGGGTGTCCTCGTTTGTCTAAACGGAGAGATTAACGCAGCAAGCGAAGTGACAAAAACCTTTACGGAAGAAATTGACAGTTTCCGCAGCCTTGACTTTGGGGCGCTTGGTTTTGTTCAAAACGGGAGAGTAATTCTGAACAGACTTCCGCGTAAGCTTGAAACAATCGAAACTGATACAATTGTTAGTAACGTTGATTTGATTACGGTTTACGCTGGAATGAATGAAAAGTTTTTTAAGTTTTCTGCCGATAGCGGAGTAGAGGGAATAGTTGTTGAGGCACTCGGCGTTGGTAACGTTCCTCCGGCAGCCTTTGAAGGAATTAAGTATGCGGTAGACAAAAATATCCCCGTTGTTTTGGTATCCCGATGCCCGGCTGGAGAAACCATGGATATTTACGGCTATCCCGGGGCCGGCAAATGGCTTCATAATATCGGTGTTATTTTTACGGATTATCTCAATGGACAAAAAGCAAGAATAAAGCTAATGCTTTCGCTTGGAGTAACAAAAAATCAAGATGATTTAAGAAAGATTTTTGAGAAGTGAGATTTATCTTTTCAGCCCGTATAAAAAATATGTGCGAATCTGGTTCACTCTGATATTAATTTTGTGATCGCCCCCTTCAAGAAGTAAGCGTTTCCAGATCAACTTTTTGAACTAATTTTATTTCCTGGCCGAGAAATAATTCTGCAACTTCTTTAAATTTAGTTGGTAAATCGCTCACATAAAACTCTTGATTACCAGAAGAATATTTATTTGTATGAAGATCGACTCTGTCTAATTCTTTTTTTATAACTTCGGCTGAAGCTACGCCGGAATCAATGAGTTTAACATTTTTTCCGATTACTTCCTGAATTACGCCGGACAAAATCGGGTAGTGAGTGCAACCAAGCACCAGCGTATCAATTTTCAATTCCCTCAATTCCTTTAAATATTCTTCTGCAATATCGTAAGTAGCTTTGTGCCTAATCCAGCCTTCTTCTGCAAGAGGGACAAACAACGGACATTCTCTTTCATAAACTTCGATAGATGAATTTATTTTTTTTATTTCGCTTGAGTATGCCTTATTGTTTACTGTAGCTCTCGTTCCGATAACTCCAATCCGCCCGTTCTTGGTTTCCTTAGCGGCAAGAGCTGCTCCTGGCTCAATTACACCTATTACGGGAACGTTAAATTTTTTTCTAATCTCATCCAGTGCAACGGAAGAAACTGTATTACACGCAACTACAATTGCTTTTACATTTTTATTGATTAAAAAACGGGCATCCTGCAGACCGTATTCTACCACTGTTGCATTTGATTTAGAACCGTAGGGAACGCGTGCTGTGTCGCCGAAGTAAACTATATTTTCCGTAGGCAAAGCTGATGCAACTCTTTTCACAACCGTCAAACCGCCGATACCAGAATCAAAAACGCCAATCGGTTTTTCCTTTTCCATGAAGTTCAAATCAAATTCCCTTACAACATTAATGTGATAGTTTCGGTTAATTCCGATTTTATAAAATCATAATCGCTTTGCGAAATTTTGTTTCTGTTTCGATCAAGCACATAAAAGGAATCAACAATGTCATCTCCTTTTGTAGAAATTTTTGCCAAGTAAATAATTAAACCAAGTTCGCTCATTTTTGAAGTAACTTGGTATAAAAATCCTAAACGGTCTGGAGAAATAATATCAATGATGGTATATCTTTTATGTTTTTCGAATTCAACTTTAATTTTGCCCGTACGTTTGAAAAATTTGCTTTCGATGCGCCACCATTTTGATTTCATTCGTGCAAATTCCTGATTTAATTGGAGCAGCCCAGATACGACAGATTTCAAGTCATTCTCTATTTTAGGATATCTTTCTTTATCAATTTTTTCATTAGTTCTAAAATCAGTAACGTTAAAAGTATCGATTACAATTCCGTCTTTGCGGGTAAAGATTTTTGCGTCATGAATATTTGCATCATTGATTGAAAGCGCTCCGCAAAGCTTTGAAAGCAGCGATGGAAAATCTTTTGTAATAACCGTTATGTTGGTAAAAGTATTAAACTCTTGGAAGAGCGCCGAAAGTGATACTCCTTTTTGAATTTCTTCAACATGCTTCGCAATTTCCTTTTCTGAAAATTGATGTGTGTACCCTAAGTCATTTATAGATTGAATATGATCCTTGACATTTGCCTCGGAGATAAACAGAGAGTGCTTACTTATTTCTTTGGGAACTACGTAAACGCTTGAAATTAATAATTCCTCACCGGAGATTTGTTCTTCAATCATTGCGTGGGATTTTTTATAAAGTTCAGCAAGTAGATCGCTTTTCCAAGTCGTCCACACAGCATTATTAACGGCGGAGAGATCTGCGTATGTGACCAAATATAGTAAGTCCAGTTTTTCAAGTGAATCAAATCGTGAAGTAAAGTTATTCAAAGTTTCCGGATCATTTAAATTTCTCCGGAAAGCGACTTGCTCCATGGCAAGATGATTTTTTACAAGAAAAGTTACCTTTTCAATTTCTTCTTCACCATAGCCAAGGCGGTTCATTATTGAAGCCGCCATTTCAGCACCGATAATTTCATGCCCGGAAATATTTACAGGTTTTGCGATATCATGAAACAGCAAGCCAAGATGCAGTAATTCTTTATCCTTCATATTGTTATAAATTTTTCCAAGTGGCGAAGGATCTTTCTCCAGCTTTTCCAAATTTTGAATTGTCATTAAAGTATGCTCATCTGCGGTGTAACAGTGGTAAACACCATGCTGAAGAAACCCGATTAGTTCACCAAATTCAGGCATAAAAGCCTTTAACACGCCCAACTCGTTCATAACGGATAAGGTTTGTCCTACGTTTTTAGGCAGCTTTAATATTTCTCTAAAAAAAGTAGAAGATTCTATTTCAAGCCCGCTACCGTTGCCATAATTTTCAACCTTCTCTACAATTAATGAACGGAGATTTTCATCAAAGTGAGCGCTGTAAAATCCTCGGTAGTAAAATGCACGTAAAATATCGGAACCGGATAATTCGTTTTTCCCATTCAGTGAAATTGTTTTTCCTTTCAAAATAAAATTATCGTCAAGCTCTATTGATAGAGAATCCGGAAGCGGATTAGAGATTTCCTCTTGAAATTTTTTTATCATTGATTTTGAAAAGCGGTTTATTACATTAGCAGCAGTAAAATATTCGCGCATAAAAACAGCAAGAGAATCCTTTTGATGATAAAACATTCCCGATATTTTTTTTTGAGCGCTAAATTCAAAACGGTCATTCTTTTGATTAGAAATTAAATGAAGCAGGTTCCTTACGGTCATTACCAACTTATAACTGTCAAGAAGTCGCCTACATTCATTCGGAGTTGTATAATTATTTTCACGAAGTAAATTTATAAATGATTCGGCTTGAGTAATTTCCGCTTGCTTATTCAAAAGCATACCATTCATTAGAACATAAATCCATTCGATTGTTTGAAGGTCCCGAAGGCCACCAGCAGTGTTTTTAACGTTGGGTTCAAGAACTTTTGGAGAATCGCCGAATTTTTCATACCTCAGGGAAATGTCGTTGGATAATTCATTAACAAGATTGACTTTAACATCATCTTCCATTATAGAAAAAAGAATTTTATTCCATTCTTTATAAATCTTTTCTGAGCCGAGTAAAAAGCGAGTTTCGAAAAATTGAGTAAATGTATGTAGATCTTCTTCGAGATATTTTTTTATGTCTGAAAAATCTCTTACGGTATGGGAGGCTTCGATTCCATTGTCCCAAAACTTTGTTACAAGATGTGCAATTTCTGTTGAATTTTCATCTACGGAACCTGTAATAAAAATTATATCAATATCCGAAAAAGGAGAAAGTTCCCTCCTACTAAAACTTCCGGCGGAAGCAAGAATAAAATTATATTTTTTAGAACCCGCTAAAGTCCTAATATGTTCTTCAACGAGGAGGCTGTAATCCATACTAAATCTCAAAGCATCCATTTGCTTTAAGTGATCATGGAAAAGTTTGTCCCTCTTGCGAATAAATTCCTGCTTGATGTTCACTGTTGAAGTCATATTTTTTGGAAATTAGATATTAAAATTAGTGTCCTTAAATTCTGCTTGCACGGTTGATGAAATACCACCACGGACATTGAAATCAGCCGTAATAATCATGTAACGCGGCTTACATACCTGGACGAGGTCGTCAAGTATTTTATTAGTTACGCTTTCAAAATAAATTCCGTCATTGCGATATGAGTTTAAATAAATTTTTAACGATTTTAGCTCGATACATAATTTATCCGGAATATATTTAATTGTAATTGCTGCAAAATCCGGTTGTCCGGTTTTGGGGCATACAGATGTAAACTCCGGCGCTGTGTGAATTACTGTATAATTTCTGTTTGGATAAGCATTATCAAATACCTCCAACAATTTAATTTTCTCTTTCAACTTAACCTCGATTCAATGAAAAAATAAACATCACAATTTAGAACGAAAACTTTTTAATTTCTTAGCGATACTCCGGGCGTACTTTATATTTTATGGGATCTTCAATGCTCGATATTTGAAAGCCCCGCAGTCTTAAAGCGCAGCTATCACAAACGCCGCAGGCTTCATCTTCATTTTGATAACAAGACCAGGTTAAATGAAGCGGTGCATTAAGTTTAATTCCTAGTTTAACAATTTCTGCTTTAGATAAATTTATGATGGGAGTTTCAATTTTAATTTTAGTTGATGTTTTAGTTCCTTCGTTAATCATTTTTTCAAAAGCATCAAAAAAAGAAGGGCGACAGTCGGGATAACCGGAAGAGTCCTCATAAACAGCTCCAATGAAAATCTTACTTGCATTTAGAACTTCTGCCCAACTAACACAGGCTGAAAGGATATTAGCGTTTCTAAAAGGGACATATGAAGAAGGGATTGCTTTATTTGACAAATCTGCTTTTGAAACCTTAATCTTTTTATCCGTCAAAGATGATCCGCCGATTTCGGCGAGATGAGTAAAATCAATAATCAATCTTTTATCCACGCCGTAAAAGTCGGCAATGTCGTTAAAAGATTTTAATTCCCGTTTCTCTGTTCTTTGCCCGTAATTTATATGGGCGAATGCAAGCTCATAATTTTGATTTGCAATGGCTGCCGAAACACAACTATCCATACCTCCGCTAACGGCAACAACGGCAACTTCCTTAAAATTATTCATATACTACTCTAAAAAAATAAGACTAAAGATAAGAAAATGGCTTAATACATTGAAGTCTTTAAGGTTGCTTTTAATCAATTTTCTGCTTAAAAATAAGCTCCTTTTTTAAGTAAATAAAGATTAAAGCCACAAAAAAACTAACAATGGAGGAGATTAGAAATGGTACAGAAGAACCGAATTTATCCCATAAAACTCCAGTAAAAAAAGAACCAAACATCAATGCAAAACTTGAAAGCATAGTTAAAAGCCCGATTGCTGATCCCCGATTTTCATCCGGTATAAGATCGGATACCCAGGCTTTTGCGACGCCTTCGGTAGATGCCGCATAAATCCCATATAATACAAACAATGCCCAAATTATTTTAATATTTGGTGAAACAGCAAAGCCAAAATATACTAGGGAGAAAATAAAGAGGCCTATTATATATATTCTGCTTTTGCCTAAACGATCAGATAATTTCCCCATAGGATAAGATGAGGCAGCATATATAAGATTATAAAAAATATAGCCAACTATAGCCAATGTGCTGGAATGAGAAATATTTTTTGATTTAAGTATTAAAAAAACATCACTGCTATTTACAAACGAAAAAAGTGTAATTAGGTATATTAAATGTTTGTATTCCACAGGAGCTGTTCCCCAGAATTCAAGATACTTAAACTTTGGCACAACTTTTCTTTCAACAATTTTATCCTTTACAAATGCAGAAAAACTAACAGCAATTACCGAAGGAAAAAAAGCGACTAAAAATATTAGAACATAATCATGTGGATAAAAGTGAAGAAGAATTAATGCAGCAAATGGACCAAGCGCAGCGCCAAGCGTATCCATACCTCGATGAAATCCAAAAACAGCGCCGGTATTACCATCGGCATTTGCGGCAAGTAAAGCGTCACGCGGAGCTGTGCGCATCCCCTTTCCAACACGATCGGCTACTCTTGAAAAAACTACCGTAGGTATAAAAGGAAAAATTCCCGGCAGTGGCTTTGATATCGCGGAAAGCCCATAACCGGCGGTAACAAAGATAGAGCGCTTTTTTAATTTATCTGAAAGACGTCCGAAATATCCTTTAAGAAAACCGGCTATAAATTCAGCTAAACCTTCGATCACCCCAACTGTAGCCATAGAAGCGCCAAGGACGGCAGTCAAAAATATTGGGGTGATGGGATAAAGCATTTCACTTGCGATATCCGTAAATAAACTTACAAATCCGAGAATTAATACTTGTTTTGGAATTTTTTTCATCATTATTATATTTCACTAATATTATTCTTAAAAAAAAGTAAGAAGATAAAGTTAAATCGGCTTAAAGTACATTATTGTTCTCTGCAATTTTATTGATCGTTTTATATAGTAAATCAATATACTGGTTCAATTTTATATTGAAAATATATTTTTACTTCATAACATCAAAATTTTGCAATTGCTAAATTGATTAATAACATTCAAACAGTGCAAATATTCATGTTAATGTGAAAGTCATCAAACATTCTTTTGGCATCTTGCATGAAAAATGTTTAACTTAAAATTAAAAAATAATTGAAAGGATAAATTATGCCAATAAGAAAAGCATCTGCCGAATGGCACGGAGATTTAAAAAGCGGGAATGGAAATATTTCAACTGAGACCGGAGTTCTA
>JAJYCM010000105.1 GCA_021778375.1 Bacteroidota bacterium | reverse complement strand
TTTAGAAATATAACTTAACAACTATGTGAGGCTCAAAAATGTTATTAGGAAAAAACAACAACACAAATAGTAGAATAATATTTTCCTTTCTATTAATTGTTTTATTTTTGTCTGTTGTTACAGTCAATGCACAGACAAAAAAATCTTCAGAGAAATCTGGCAAAGCAAAGACTTCAAAAATATCGGACCAATTAAGCGCTACACAAACAATCTCCGCTAGTGCCCTGGCAAGTGAACTGAAACGCTCCAAATTCACTAAACCATTGGTACTTCAGGTTGGATTTAGTTTCTTATATAGCCAGGATCATATAACCGGCGCAAAATATGCGGGAGCTGGTTCATCTAAAGAAGGAATTGGAACGATTAAGAATGCAGTAAAATCCCTGCCTAAGAATAAGGAGATTGTTATATACTGCGGCTGCTGTCCATGGAGCGATTGCCCAAATATCCGACCGGCTTATAAAACTCTTGTTGATTTAGGTTATACAAATGTAAAAGCCTTATATCTTCCGAACGATTTTGCACAGGATTGGAAAGAGAAAGGATATCCTGTAACAAAGTAACAGTACTTAAATCCATTTGAAAAGAAAAGAGGTAAGTATGAGAACAAAAATTGTAATAGTGATGATCCTGGTAATTCTCTTCACGGTATTCGTATCCCAAAACACCGATATGATTAACGTGAGAGTTTTCTTATGGAAATTCCAAATGTCTACAATTGTTTTAATGTCTATTTCTTTTTTCATCGGGATAATTCTTGGATTTATAGTTTCGGCAATATTTGTCTCACCAAAGAAGAAAATTTCAAATGAAGTTAACGCGCCGGTACAATGATTTTCTAAAATGAACTTAATATACTACAAGGTTAGCCGAACTTACTGAAACGATTTCTTTATTATTTGAAGATTTTCTTAATTGTGACTTCTTGCTTATTGGCGTAAATAGTATTAAGTTTGATCAACTTTTTCGCCCTCTTGAGGGCGATTTTTGTTTCTATGAATTTATTTGATGAAAATATTAGAAAAATTGCTGCCGGTAAATCGGAGGACAATGGATTTTTCTTAGTCGATATTATTTTTCGGGGCAATCCCAATAACCGGATAATCGAAATCTTTATTGACGGTGAGAAAAACGTTTCCGCCGACGATTGTGCTAAAGTCAGCCGGGAAATTGAAGAACAAATCGAAAGCCTTGGCTTAATTGATTCTTCCTACCGTCTTGAAGTTTCTTCGCCCGGTGTTGATAGACCTTTAAAATTCTTAAAGCAATATCCGAAGCATATCAACAGAAAATTTGAAATTTCCTACAAGCCAAACGATGAAACCAAAAAATTAGTAGGGAAATTAATACGTATTGAAGGCGAAAACCTAATTTTTCAATCAGATCAAAAAAACGAAACAATAATTAATTTTAATAACATAACAAAAGCTAAAGTATTAGTAAGTTTTTCTTAACGGAGGAATTTAAGAAATGAACCCAGATATCGTTGAATCTTTTGCCCAAATGGTAAGAGAAAAGGGCGTTGATAAAGATGTTCTAGCAGGTATAATCGAAGAAATTTTTGGTATGCTGGTTAGAAAAAAATACGGCGAAGAGTCTAAGTACGACGTCGTTGTTAATATGGATAGAGGCGACATTGAAATATTCTTAGAGCGCTTAATCGTTGAAAAAGTCGAAGACCCAAATACTCAGATAAGTATTGAGGAAGTTAATAAACGCGGTAATGACGATGAGCTTGAAGTCGGCGATGATTATGTGGAAAAACTTAACCTCGAATCATTTGGAAGAAGACTAATAATATTAGCCAAACAGGGTTTAAACCAAAGAATACGCGAAATAGAAAAAGATGTTATCTTCAACGAATATAAAGAGCTTCTTGGTGAAATAGTTGTGGGCGACATCTATCAGATTCGAAAAAATGATATTCTTGTCAATCATAATAAAAACGAATTATTACTCCCACGTCAAGAACAAATTCCTCACGAGCATTATAAAAAAGGTGAAACTATTAGGGCTATTGTTAAAGAAGTCAAAAAAGCCAATAGCGGACCTCAAATAATTATCTCCCGGGCAGATAATACTTTCTTAAGAAGACTTTTCGAAATAGAAATTCCCGAAATTTATGACGGTATTATCGAGATTAAGGCTATTGCTCGGGAACCCGGCGAACGTGCTAAAGTTGCCGTGGAATCTCAGGATAATAGGATTGATGCCGTTGGCGCCTGCGTTGGAATGAAAGGCGTCCGTATTCATGCCATAGTCAGAGAATTGAGCAATGAAAATATTGACGTAATAAATTATTCCGACGACCCGCAAGTTTTTATACAGCGTGCCCTCGCACCCGCTAAACTTAAAAAAATTGAATTAGATAACCATAATAAAAAGGCTATCGTTACGGCAGATAGCGACCAGGTTTCCTTGCTGGTTGGAAGAAACGGCGTAAACATTAGGCTTGCCATAAAAGTGACCGGTTATGAAATCGAAATCTTAAGAGAAGAAAAACCGTTCGAAGAATATGACGAAGATATAGAACTAATCGATATCAAAGAAGAACTTGGCGCAGATATTTACGAATTGCTTATAAATCACCGCTATGATACGGCATTGGAAGTTCTTAAAGCAGGTTCTGAAAAATTAAAAGAAATTGAAGGACTTGACGAAAAGAAAGTAGAAGAAATTCTCGAACTGATTAAGTCACAGTTTGAAGATGAAGAGTAGCTATAAATTAAGGTATGTAATCTATGTCCGAAATCCAATCTAAAAAGCTCAGAGTTGTAAAATTAGCTTCTGAGATAAATCTATCCACGGAAAATCTCGTAGAATTCCTGATCAAAAAAGGATTTGAGGTTAAAGGTCCGAACTCTCTGGTTACGGATGAGATGGTCAAGGAGATTAATGACCATTTTAAGAAAGATATTGAGAAAGCAGAAAAACATAAGAAAAAAGTAGCGGAATTCAATAAGAAAAGAGTTGAAAAATCCAGCGAAGAGGTGAAGGAAAAACCACAGGCAAAAGTTGAGGAAATGGAAGTTGTCCCTTCTCCAGTTCCTGAACCAGAAGCTATAATTAATGCTGAGGTTGAAGAAATTGAAGTAACAGAAGTCCCGGTGGAAGAATCAAAGCAGGAGCCTATCGTTCTGACACCTGTGGAGACACCAGTTCAAGAAGTACCTTTACCGGAAGAAGCAAAAGCTGCCCCGGTGGTTGCCGAAGTTGAGCATAAAGAAGAAGCAGTTAAATTTATTTCTCCAAAAGATATTGAAGCTGCAAAGAAAAAAGGCTTAAAGGTAGTAGGTAGAATTGATCTTGGTGAAAGTACCCCTAGGGTTGAGAAAAAAGAAGCTGCCAAAGAAACTTCGGAAGAAAAGCAAACTGCAAAAACCTCTTCGGAAGCAATTAAAAAGAAAAAGAAACCAAAGGCCAAAAAGAAACCCAACGAAGCTCCGGTAGATGAAATTCCGATAGTTAAAAAGAAAAAAAGAGTCAAGCGATTTGAAATTGATCAGAGAGAAGTCAAAGAAGCCATAAGAAAAACTCTTTTAAGTATGGATGATTCAATCGCATCCGACAGAGCAAGCTCCCGTAAAAAGAAAAGAAGAGAGAGAGAAGCTGAAGAGGAACGCCGGCTTGAAGAAAAGTCTCTTGAAGGCAATAAAATAAGTGTTACGGAGTTTATCGCTGTAAACGAGCTTGCCAATTTGATGCAAGTTCCGGTTGGTGAAGTTATTTCTAAATGTATTGAGCTTGGATTGATGGTTTCCATAAATCAAAGGCTTGATGTTGAAACAATTACACTTGTCGCAGATGAGTTCGATTTTGAAGTCGAATTTCAAAAAGAATATACTTCAGAAGCGCTTGAGGATATACCGGACGACCAATCTAAATTGTTACATCGTTCTCCGGTTGTCACAATAATGGGACATGTTGATCACGGCAAAACATCTTTGCTTGATTATATCCGGAACTCAAACGTAGTTGCCGGAGAATCAGGCGGAATTACACAGCATATCGGCGCTTATAAAGTTAATGTTGGCGATAATAAATATATTTCTTTCCTTGACACGCCGGGACATGAAGCGTTTACAGCAATGAGAGCGCGCGGCGCGCAGTTGACCGATATTGTGGTTCTTGTTGTTGCCGCAGACGACGCAGTAATGCCTCAAACTATAGAAGCCATTAACCATGCCCAGGCTGCAAATGTTCCGATTGTTATTGCAATAAATAAAATTGATAAGCCAGGCGCTAATCCCGAAAGGATAAAACAGCAATTAGCCGAAAGAAATATTTTAGTTGAAGATTGGGGCGGCAAATATCAGTGTGTTGAGCTTTCTGCAAAAAGCGGGTTGAATGTTGACCTTCTTCTTGAAAAAATTCTTCTTGAAGCGGAAGTTTTAGACCTTAAAGCTAATTCGGATAGGTTAGCGCGAGGTGTAGTTGTGGAATCACAATTAGATAAAGGAAGAGGAATTACCGGAACCATTTTGGTACAAAAAGGTACGCTTCGAATTGGCGATCCTTTTGTGGCGGGAATTTATCAGGGTAAAGTCCGTGCAATGTTTGACGAGCGCGGAAATAAAATTGTAGATGCTCCGCCGTCAACACCTGTATTAGTCCTCGGCTTTGAAGGAGCCCCCCAGGCCGGCGATACATTCGTGGTTGTTGAATCAGACAAGATGGCACGCGAAATTGGGTTAAAGCGTCAACAATTAAAACGTGAACAAGATCAAAAGCAAGTTCATCATATTACGCTTGATGAAATTGCAAAGAATATAAGCATTGGCGGAGTAAAAGAGCTTGCATTAATTGTGAAGGGTGACGTTGACGGGTCGGTTGAAGCACTTTCCGATTCGCTTATGAAATTATCTACCGATGAGGTTATAGTTAAAGTTATTCATAAAGGCGTCGGCGGAATTTCCGAAAGCGATGTTTTATTAGCATCAGCTTCTAATGCGATAATTATAGGATTTCACGTAAGGCCAAATCTAAATGCTCGCAAACTTGCCGAAACGCAAAATGTTGACATTCGTTTGTACAGCATAATTTACGATGCGATAAACGAGGTAAAATCCGCTTTAGAGGGATTGCTTTCTCCGGTTCTTTCGGAAGAAATTACGGCGACTTTGGAAATAAGAGATACATTTAAAGTTCCGAAATTTGGAACGGTTGCAGGATGCTATGTTCAGGAAGGCAAGATCACGAGAAACAGCAAAGTAAGACTAATACGCGACGGAATTGTTTTCCACGAAGGTGAAATCGCTTCCTTAAAAAGATTTAAAGATGACGTAAGGGAAGTCGATGCCGGATATGAATGCGGATTGAATATTGCAAATTTTAACGATATAAGACCCGGCGATATTATAGAATCCTTTAAAATAGTTGAAACTAAGAAAAAGCTTGCATAGAGATCAGAAAAACTGATCTATGTTTTTTGAAAAGGTCACGATAAAATATATGCCGCTTAGGAGGTTGATTTTATGCAACACAGAATAGATAAAATTGAAAATTTGATAAAGGAAGAAATCAGCTTAATCTTCTTGTATAAATTGAACAATCCTGCATTTGGATTTGTTACAATTACTACAGTAAAAGTTACGCCCGATCTTAAGCTTGCCAAAATTTATCTTTCGGTATTTGAAAAGGAAAAACGAGAAGCTGTGCTTGAAAAAGTAAAAGCCTCAACCGGTTTTATCCGATCCGAGCTTGCTTCAAGAATAAAAATAAAGTTCGTACCTGAATTAAAATTCTTTATCGACGATACTTTGGATTATGTTGAGAAAATAGAAGGTTTATTAAAACAAATTCACGAGAATGATAACAAGGGAAACGACTGATTTTTCTAATTGCGACTTTAACGGCGGAGAAATTATACTTGCCGATAAGCCGATTGGTTGGTCGTCCTTTAAAGTGGTTTACAAAATTCGTAATGCTACCGGTGCGAAGAAAGTCGGGCATGCCGGTACTTTAGACCCGAATGCTTCCGGTTTACTAATTGTATGTACCGGAAAGAAAACCAAAGAGATTACAAAATTTCAAGATCTTGAAAAAACTTATACGGGAACAATTTTACTCGGTAAAACTTCACCATCAATGGACCTTGAAACGGAAATTACGGAAGAAAGATTACTTGACGGAATTACGGAAGAACAAATCTTAGAAATAAGAAACGAATTTACCGGAACTATTAGACAAATTCCTCCAATGTTTTCGGCAATAAAATATAAAGGTAAATCACTTTATCATTTGGCAAGGCAAGGAAAAACTGTTTACCGCGAAGCAAGAGAGATCACAATCTCAAAATTTAGTATTTCCAGAATTTCTCTTCCGGAGATTTATTTCGAAATAACCTGCACTAAAGGAACTTACATCCGGGTTATAGCCCATGACTTTGGAGAAAGATTAGGCTGCGGAGGTTTGCTAAGTTCTTTGCGCAGAACAAATATCGGCTCTTTTTCAGTCGATAATGCAGTTTTTGTAGATGATTTTGTAGAAAAAGTATCCGTCCAAATATAATTTCTATAATATTGGTATGTAAAACTTTACTTTTTTCTTAAACTTGAGCTTGAACTTATTTAAGCGCTTTGAAGTGATTTCTTTATTTCCTTTTTAGCATGAAAAAACTTATTTTTACAAATTATTGTTTAGACAAACGTTGAAATGGAAATATTTTACAACCTATCGGAAGTAAACAGAGATCAAAACACGGTACTGACCTTAGGTACTTTTGACGGGATTCACCCCGGTCATCAGAAAATAATTGAAAAAGTTGTTGATGAAGCAGCTCATTTTAATTCACGAAGTTTGTTGATCACTTTTGATCCGCATCCGAGAACGGTTGTTCCAAATATCGATGAAATAAAATTGCTTAGTACCCTACAAGAGAAAATTGAAGTTGTAAAAAGTCTAGGTATTCAAAATTTGTTGGTTATTAAATTTACTCAAGAATTTTCGCAGATTAGTTCGGAAGAGTTTGTCAAACAATATATTGTGGACTCTATTGGGGTTAAAAAAATTGTAATCGGACATGACCACCATTTTGGAAAAGGAAGAGGCGGTGACGAGCTGACGCTTAAAGAAATGGGTAAAGAATTTGGTTTTCAAGTCTCTGCTGTCGATGCTGTTTCTCAAAACGGAGTTGTGGTAAGCAGTACAAAAATTAGAAATGCTCTGGTAAGCGGCGATATAAAGCTTGCCAACTCGTTCTTAAATAGATTTTACTCCTTTAGCGGTACGGTTGTTAAAGGCGATCAAAGAGGTAGATTGCTTGGGTTTCCAACTGCCAACATCGATCTTGACGATAGAAACAAACTGCTGCCCGCTCTTGGAATTTATGCCGTTGAATTTATTCTTGACAGTAAAAAATATTTCGGCATAATGAGTATCGGCAAACGCCCTACTTTTTATAACGAAGGAACAATTACTACTGAAGTTTATATCTTGGATTTTGATGAAGAAATCTATGGCAAATATGTTACCGTTAATGTTGTTGCTAGAATTCGCGGCGAAGAAAAATTTTCATCTGCAGACGAACTTATTAAGCAGATGAAAATGGATACTGAAGAAGGAAGAAAAATATTAAGTAAATTAGTTAATTAATCCCGGTAATTTCTGGGATTATATTGTATCAAAATAATAAGGATAAATAAAATGACCAAAGAAGAAAAACTTGCTATAGTTAAGCAGTTTGGCAAAGATGAAAAGGACTCCGGCAAGCCGGAAGTTCAAATTGCGCTTTTAACTAAAAGAATAAATGAACTTACCGACCACTTTAATGTTCATAAAAAAGATCATCATTCCAGACGTGGTTTAATGATGATGGTTGGAAAAAGAAGAAGACTTTTAGATTATTTAGCCGGTAAAGAAATAGAAAGATATAGAACAATAATTAAAGAATTGAATATTAGAAAGTAAAGGTTTTAAATGTTAGTTATAAAAGAAGTAGAAATTGGCGGAAAAATTTTATCTATTGAAACGGGAAGATTTGCAAAACAAGCAAATGGTGCCGTTATGGTTAGATTTGGTGACACGATGGTTCTTGTATCTGCTGTAATGGCTGAAGAAGCAAAAGCAGAACAGGATTTTTTCCCTCTTCAAGTTGAATATAGAGAAAAAACTTCGGCAGCCGGAAAAATTCCCGGCGGATTTATTAAACGTGAAGGAAGACCTACAGAAAAAGAAATTCTGAGCTCGCGTCTGATTGACCGCCCGATTCGCCCTCTTTTTCCCAATGAATTTAAAAATGAAACCCAAGTTATTGCTTTTGTCCTTTCCCATGATGGAGAAAACGACGCTGATGTTTTAGCCGCTGTTGGAGCATCTGCAGCTTTAACAATTTCCGATATTCCTTTTGATGGGCCATGTGCGGAAGTTAGAGTCGGTAGAATTAACGGAGAATTCATCGTTAATCCAACCATCAAACAAATTAAAGAAAGCGATGTAGAATTAGTCGTTGCCGGTACTTCAGATTCAATTATGATGGTCGAAGGGGAATCAAAAGAAATTGGCGAACAGGATTTACTCGATGCTTTGAAATTTGCTCAAACGGAAATTAAGAAATTAGTTAATTTACAATTAGAACTTAAAGCCGAAGTCGGAAGACAAAAACGCGTTGCAATTGCTCCGGTTGTAGACGAAGCTTTAGTTAAAGATGTTATGGAATTAGCTTACGGCAAATTTAAAGAGATTGTTCATTCGAAACTTGCCAAAGAGGAAAGAA
>JAJYCM010000104.1 GCA_021778375.1 Bacteroidota bacterium | reverse complement strand
TTGGAGAAATCAAAATTAGAATACCAACTAAGACTCCTGATGAAGATTTTCTAACAGTAGAATATACCATCCACCTTAGCTCCGCATTTGGAACATTTTCCATCGATAATATTGTTAAACAAAACGGTATGCCAATCTCTTTTAATCAAAGCCATGTTGCATCTATAGCAGTATGTAGTTTGTCCCTCTGTATTATGTACATTCCCGGTGTAGCAATATTTTATACCTGATTCAAGGGCAATTCTTCTTGCTGTTATTAATGTTTTTTCCGGCGTAGGATATTTATCCTTCATTTTAAAATCGGGATGAAAAGCCGTAAAATGTAATGGAACAGAATCACCAAGGTTTTCCAAAATCCAGTCACTTTCCAATTTTATTTCATCTAAGGAATCATTTTCATCGGGGATGAGTAATGTTGTTATTTCAAACCAAACTTCGGTTTCGTTCTTTAACCAAACAAGTGTATCAAGTACGTTCTTCAAATGAGAGGAAGTTAACTTAAAATAAAAACGTTCCGTAAATCCCTTCAAGTCGACATTAGCTGCGTCAATATTTTTATAAATTTCCTTTCTTGCTTCTTTATCTATATAACCTGCGGTAACCATTACAGTTTTTATATCCTCAGCACGGGCAATTTCAGCTATGTCCATTACATACTCACCAAAAATTGTTGGATCATTATATGTAAAGGCTATTGAAGGTGCTTTATATTTTTTTGCAAGCATTATTACGTCTTTAGGACTTGCGGTCACTGACTGAAGCTCGTCCAACTTCGCTTTACTAATCGACCAGTTCTGGCAAAATTTGCACCCAAGATTGCATCCTGCGGTTCCAAAGCTCAGAATTGAGGTACCTGGGTAAAAATGAAATAACGGTTTTTTTTCTACCGGGTCGATTGCGAAACCAGTCGGTTTTCCGTAACCCAATGTATAAAGCTTCCCGCCTTGGTTCTGTCTTATATAACAAAATCCTGGCTGTCCGTCACCGATTTTACAGTACCGCGGACAAAGTGTACAAAGAATTTTTCCGTCTTCAAGAGTATGCCACCAGTTTGCTAATTTTATTTCTTCTGATTGCATTTTTTTCTTTTTGATTAAATCACTTCAAATCTTAACCAATTTACTCTGCCTTTTTCAGAATAGGGGGCACCGGCAGTAAATATAACAATATCACTTTTTTTAACATATCCGGCTTCAAGAATTAACCTCTTTGCTTCATCTATAGCAAGATTTTCTTTATGAATTTCTTCCATATAAATAGACAAAACACCCCAGCGCAAACATAGGCCATTCATCGTCTGGAATTTATTTGAAATAGCAATAATTTTTGCTTTCGGGCGAAACTTAGAAAAATTTCTTGCCGTTCTTCCTTCGTATGTAAAAACAACGATCGCGGCGGCATTTACCTGTTGGCTAACTTTCGTTATTGCTCTTCCAACAGAGTCAAAAAGATTTTCGGATAAATTAGAAGGAATTTCGATGTCATCATCCCTTAATTGGGGAAGATATTGCTCTGCATTTATTGCTATATCACTCATTATTTTTACTGCTTGAAGAGGGTACTTACCGACAGAAGTCTCGCCGCTTAGCATCACTGTGTCGGTGCCGTCTAAAACTGCATTAGCTACATCGGAAGCTTCAGCTCGTGTGGGAATGGGATTGTGAATCATCGAATCAAGCATTTGTGTTGCTGTAATTACAAGTTTGCCGACTGTATTGCATCTTTTTATAATTCTTTTTTGAATCATCGGGACTTCTTGCGCCGGAATTTCAACCCCCAAATCTCCCCGCGCTACCATAATGCCGTCAGCTACATTTAGAATCTCATCAAAATTATCTACAGCTTCGCGTTTTTCGATTTTTGCTATTACAGGCACCAAGGAACCTCTCTCTTTCAACCATTCTTTAATTTCTATAATATCTTTTGCACTTCTTACAAAAGAAAGAGCTATATAGTCTATGCGATGCTTCAATGCAAATTCAAGATCATCAAAATCTTTTTTTGTGACAGATGGAGTCGATAATACCATCCCGGGAAGGTTCATACCCTTTCGCGGTCTTAATGTTCCTCCTGTTTCAATTATGCAAATGACGGAGTCTTTCTTTTTGGATTTTATCCTTAGCCGGATCAAACCGTCATCAATTAAAATTTGATCGTTCACCCGTGCATCTTCCGGAAGCTCTTTGTAAGAAGTCGAAATAATTTGTGAGGTTCCCAAAAATTCTTTTGTGGTTATCTCAATTTCATTGCCGGCTGTAATTTCTATCTCAGGCTGGTTTAATTCGCCGATCCTAATTTTAGGTCCTTGAAGATCCATTAAAATTGCAAGCGGTGTCTTTTCATCAACACAGGCCTTGTCTATTTCATTGAACAAAGTTTCGAATTCATTATAATTGGCATGAGAAAAATTTAATCTTACACCGTCCATTCCGGCAAGAATTAATTGTTCAATTATTTCAGCGGAATTTGTTGCCGGTCCAAGAGTGCATAATATTTTTGTCTTTGATAAATTTTTATTTAAGGATGTATTCATTTCACTTTCTTTTTAAGTTGAGAATTGTTTTCGTTTATTTTAGTCGCTTTTGATTTCGCGTAAAGATCTTTGATTTTCTTTTCTACAAGATCAAAAACTGTATTAGGCTCATAATCACCGTTAACCATGCGTTTGCCGGCTTTTACCCCGGTTAGTATTTCAATACCTTCTTCCACTCTTTCAATCGTATAAATATGGAAATTGTTTTTTCTAACTGCTTCAATAACATCGTCGCGGAGCATTAATTCCTTGACATTTTGTATCGGAATAATTACGCCTTGCTTTTTGTTTAATCCGCGCGCTTTGCAAACATCGTAAAAGCCTTCAACTTTTTCGTTAACCCCTCCTATTGGTTGAACGTCTCCTTTTTGATTTAAAGACCCGGTCACAGCAATTGATTGTTTAAGCGGTAACCCTGATAATGTAGATAGAAGAGCAAAAATTTCTGCGCATGATGCGCTATCGCCGTCTACTGTTCCGTATGATTGCTCGAAGACTAAATTTGCGTTAAAAGATAACGGTAAATTTTGTCCGAAGGTTTCTTTAAAGTATCCCGATATAATTAAAACTCCTTTGTTGTAGTGCCTTCCACTCATTCCGGCTTCGCGTTCGACATTAATTATGGACCCGCTTCCTAGCGAAACAGTCGCAGTTATTCTTGTAGGTCTTCCGAAAGAATAAAAGTCTGCATCATAAACTGCTAACCCGTTTATTTGTCCGACTCGCTCACCTTCGGTGTCGATCAAAACTGTGCCCTCTTCAATCATGTCATTAATTTTTGATTCTAGCATGCCATGTCTTTCTTTACCAAGGTTGTAAGCTTTACGCACGTGGTCTGCATTTACGACATCGAAACCGTCGTCTGTTGCCCAAAAATTTGCTTCCCTGGCTAAATCGGCAATTTTAGAAAATCTTGTTGTTAACTTACTTTTTTGCCCTGCATATTTTGCTCCAAGCTCAATCAAATATGCAATCGCAGTTTTATCAAACTCATGAAGGTTCTCCTCGGCGATTAATTTTTTAATTACCCGCGCATACTGAACTAGTACTTCGTCAGTCCGTTTAATTTCGTAATCGAAGTCAGCTTTTACTTTAAATATCTTTTTGAAATCATCTTCATAATTTGCAAGCATAGAATAAATGTTATCGTTGCCAATTAAAATTACTTTAGTATCGATTTCAATGGGTTCCGGTTTAAGAACGGATGGCGAAATTTGAAAGTAATTGTGTAAATCTTGAATTTCTAATTTCCTATAAGTTAATATTCTTTTTAAGGTGCGCCATACCCCCGGTTCTTCAAAGATATGTTTAACATTTAAAACAAGGTAACCGCCATTAGCACGAAGCAACGAGCCGGATTTAATTTTAGTAAAGTCACTATACCAGCCTCCTCTACCGTCAGAAATTTTTTCTATAGCTCCAAAAAGATTTACATAACTCGGGGAGGTTTCTATTACAACAGGGCAGCTTTTAGTTTCACTATTGTCCAAGATGATGTTAATTTCATATTCTTTGAAATAATCAATTTGAAATCCTTCTGGAGTCTCTTCTCCTTGAGGTTTTACACCTTTAAATACTTGAATATTAGCAAGTACATTTTCTGCAGCCTGGGTTAAGAAGTCTATAACTTTTTCGTCTGAATATTTTTCTTTTAGATTTTCGATATTCCCTTTTACAACTACTTCTACTGTTTCCTGTTCAAGCTGGCTAAGCTTCCCCTGAAATTCCTGATTTAATGTCAAACTTTTCTTAAACAAACTGTGGAGCTCTTGCTGGTGAATATTATATTTCTTAAGTATATCCTTAGCAGCTTTTTCGGTTAATTTTCCTTGTTTAACAAATTCGTCAAGTTGATAAATTGGTGTTGGCTTTTGGTCAATGATTGGGAATATATCCGGTCTTGCAGTTTCTCCAACCTTTACCTGTCCCAGAGAGAAATTTTCTACTTGAAGTTTTTTGTCAAAAGCAGTCATTAAAGCTTGTTCTTTTTCGTTGTAATGACTTATTATCTTTTGCCGCCTGCTTAAATATGAATCATTATCAAGAGCCTGGGGTATTTGAATTTTTAATAAATCAATTACAGAAGAAAATTCCTGCCTGAAAAATTTTGCCTTGCCTATCGGAAAGGTAAGCAGAATGGGGCGGTCTTCATCCTTAAAATTATTCACATATGCAAAATCATATAATGGGGGGCAGTTGTCGCTGATTGCCTCCAGCATTTTTTTTACGGTGGTAGCTTTTCCTGTGCCTGAAAGTCCCGCAATAAAAATATTATAACCAGGTCCTCTTAAATCAACACCGAGCTTAATTGCTTTAAGTGCGCGCTCTTGTCCCAATATTCCTTCGATCGGTTCAATATCGCTTGTTGAATCAAACGAAAAAATATCCGGGTTGCAGCGCCATCTCAAATCAACCGGCTTTAACTTTTGCGGATTTGGTGGTTTAGGATATTTCATGATGTTCCTTCTTTCGTTTTAGAATATTTATAAAAACAAACAACAAATTTTCATGAAATTTATTGAAGTCTTTTACTGTCCAAGGTAATTCTTAAAACTCTTTTCACTTTTAAAATTAACTCTTTTTTAAAAGAGAGACAAAACAAATGGATAGTAGTTGAGTTTGCATTGATAGTCTCAAATATTTTAGTCTTAATTTTTACTTATTTAAATCAAAAATTTATTTTGAATTTCTTACATATTTACTTGATTCTACATTAAGAAGCTTATTAAATTTTGTGTACAAGAATTTTAAAGAGAGATTATCAAAATGAACATTGAAGAAGTTCGAGCGGAATTTCCTTACCTTAAAAACGGAAAGATTTATTTTAACCATGCATCAACTGGCCCCATGTCTAAAAGGGTACTAAACACAATAACAAAAGTCCTCTATGAAAAAAGCGAAACTAACATTGATGAATTTTTAGGTCTTCAAGCCGTCATCAAAGAAAGCAAAAGCAACCTTGCTTCGATGATTAACACAGCACCTGATAGAATTGCTTTTGTTGATAACACAAGTACAGGAATAAATATCATTGCTCAAGGTGTAAAATGGAAAAAAGGTGATAGAGTTTTACTGAACGACCTTGAATTTCCCGCAAACGTTTACCCATTCTTAAATCTAAAAGAAGAAGGCGTTGAAATTGATTTTGTTAAATCGCATGATGGAATTGTCACTGCTGAAGATATACTTGAAAATATAAAACCGGCGACAAGATTGGTCTCAATTAGCTACGTGCAGTTTCTAACCGGCTACAGAGTTGACCTTGAAAAGATCGGTAAAGTTTGCAAGGAAAGAGGGATCATTTTTTCTGTTGATGCTATTCAGGGGTTAGGCGCTTTGAAGCTGGATGTAAAAAAATGTAATGTCGATTTTCTATCCTCGGGAAGTCAAAAATGGATGCTTGGTTTGCAAGGGCTTGGAATGATTTATATTTCCGAAGAGCTTCAGCAAAAAGTGGAGCCAAAATTTATCGGTTGGCTTTCTGTCGAAGATGCGTGGAATCTTCTTCACTACGATTTGAAATTAAAAAAATCTGCAGATTGTTTTCAAGGAGGTACGTTAAACTCCATCGGAATTTATGCTCTTAACACTTCGTTGAAATTTTTTAAGGAATTTGGTCATGATAAGATTGAAGAATTAGTCTTAGAAAATTCCGAATATTTGATTAAGCAGCTTCAGTCAATTGGCATAAGCCCTATTCTAAAGAATTGTTCAAAAGAAAATCTTTCCGGAATCGTCTCCTTTAAGCATAAAGATTCTCAAAAAGTATATGACGAACTATCAGTACTGAACATTCATTGTGCAGTCCGGGAAGGATATATCAGGTTTTCGCCGCATTTTTACAACATAAAAGAAGAAATTGATAAAGTGACGGAAGTCCTAAGAAAAATCATTTAATCCTTAGTATTATTGAACCTAAGAAATTTTCATTTATATTAACTTAATATAACAATTATTTAGAATGACGGAGTTGATTATGTATAACCAAATTATGAAATGCCGCATTGCATTTTTGATCATTGGAGTTTTATTTGCCGCAAGCATCTCAATAAATGCACAACAAATGAAAAAGAATAATCAGAAGGAATCAAAAGTCCCAGGCTGGAATAAAGTAGTAAGAGTTAGCCCGAAAGCTTCAATTGAAGAAACAATAGGATTAACCGATGTGACGATTTCTTATAGCCGTCCCGGTGTTAAGGGAAGGAAAATATGGGGTGGTTTAGTTCCTTACGGCAAAGTCTGGCGCGCAGGTGCAAATGAAGCAACAAAGATTACTTTCTCAACAGATGTTATAATAAATGGCAAAAAATTGCCGGCAGGTTCCTATGGCTTTTTTATTATTCCTACGACAAAGACCTGGACGATTATCTTCAACAAAGTAGCCGACCAGTGGGGCGCATTTACTTACAATGAAGCTGAGGATGCGCTGCGATTACCTGTTATGCCACAGCAATCAACTTTTCACGAATGGCTTACTTATACTTTTGAAAATATGAATGTAACTGCAAACGGTAAACCGAATTCAGCCGTAGTTTATATGAAGTGGGATAAAATTAAATTACCATTTACTATTGAAACTGATGGGAAGTAATTAATTTTTGATAAACTTGATAAGTCTTTTCATCAAAGCAAGTAAAAATTACTTTTTCAATTGATTGATTATTCTTGAGAAATTCTATTGTTACATCAACTGTAATTTTTGTCGCATCATTAAGAGGGTAGCCGTATATTCCTGTACTT
This sequence comes from Bacteroidota bacterium, assembly GCA_021778375.1. Taxonomy (GTDB): domain Bacteria; phylum Bacteroidota; class Ignavibacteria; order Ignavibacteriales; family Ignavibacteriaceae; genus FEN-1297. Next base: position 1,447 of record JAJYCM010000104.1, on the reverse strand, counting down.
ATTGCGGGGAAGGCGATTGTTTTAATTCCATTTTCAATAGCAAGGTTAAGCGAATTCTTATAACAACTTGCTAAAAGTTTTGCTTCATTTTGAATTCCGCCGCGCCAAATTGGACCAACTGTGTGAATTACAAATTTAGCGGGAAGCTTAAAGCCGGGAGTTATTTTCGCTTCACCGGTGGGGCATCCGTTAAGCTTTCTGCAATATTCAAGAAGCTCCGGTCCGGCTGCATTGTGAATTGCTCCGTCTACTCCGCCGCCGCCAAGCAAGCTTGAGTTCGCCGCATTTACAATTGCATCTACTTTAAGCTTGGTAATATCGCCGCGGAAAATTTCAATTCTATTTCTTAATGATGTTTTCATTTTATATTTTTATTTGCTAGTTATAAATTATTGAAAGTTGAGTTTAATGTAAATAAAAAACCATCGTCGAATGACGATGGTTTATAATCCCCATGTTGAATTTTTAGATCTTTTACAGTTTATTTCTTAAAGAACTCGCTTACCATAGAATAAAATTCAGTGTCGCTTAACTTTTCAAATTCACCTTCCTGAAGTTCATCATAGCCTTTAGCTGTGGCTGCCCCAGCTTTTTTCCTGATTCCTATCAATCGGTCAATATCCTCCTGATAATATGTAACGGCAGTCTTTCCTATTTTTAGATTTTTAATCTCTGTATCAAGGTTATCTGCGTCTAGAATGCAAACCCAGTTTGAATCATAAGGGGTAATATCAAGCGACTCAATTTCATTCTTCAACGGCGAGTTAATTTTTGTAACTTTTCCTGTTACAGGAGAATTAAAAGTTACGGATCGCGTTCCTTGTTTTATCGTAAACAATGGCTGCCCCGATTTTACGACCATTCCAAGATTGGGAAAATCAATGGCATCAATTTTACCGATGAGTTTTTTTGCAAAATCATCTATGCCCACATTTACGGCACCGTCTTGTTCCATGCTTGCCCAGCAATGTCCCGGTGAAATAAATACTCCGCCCGGTATGGCGAATTCGTAAGTCTTAAAGTGTTTCGATTCGGCGAGATGAGTAATGTGCACTTTTGGTTTTAATTGCTTTTGAATTCTATCCTGTCTCATTATCAAAATCTTTTTTACAAATCCAAGGAGCTCGTCTTCAGTGAAAGGTTTTTGAACATAATCCATTGCTCCATATTTCATACACTCAACAGCGGTTTCTACTGTGGCAAAACCGGTAATGATTACGACGTCTATATCAGGTCTAAGATATTTTACCGCCTTTGTCACTTCGACTCCGTCCATTTGAGGCATCTTTAGATCTGTAAAAACAAAATCATAGTGGCGCAACTGAATAAGTCCCAGTGCCTCCTGACCGGTCTCGACCGTATCGACACAATATCCATCCAACACTAAAATCTTTCTAAAGCTGTCGAGAATGACAGGTTCGTCATCTACACACAGAATTTTAGCTTT
>JAJYCM010000002.1 GCA_021778375.1 Bacteroidota bacterium | reverse complement strand
TTCTGTTGTCTCAGTCCCACTATTATAAATGTAACGATTTTCGTTGTAAGATGAGCTAACGTTAATATTAAATTTAGAATCTTCAGTAGTTCTATCCGCAAAAGTAGCCATGTATGCGGCAAATACGCCTGTATAGAATGTACCTACTTTCCAATCCGCAATAATTTTTCCGTCGAAGGCTTGTATTTGAAATTTAGAAACTCATTCCATTACCTGCTTTATTTAATCCCTGTTGCACAACATCTCTTCCGCAGTATTTAACTGTGCATAAGTGTCTGAATTGTTAACGATGATAAATAATGTCACAAATAAAGCAAAGAAATTTTTTTTATATAATTGAAAGGTTGTAAAAGGACTAATCAAATAAATTTATTTAATTTTAATTTTAATTTTCAATATAATATCAATGCTTAAAGGAATTAATAAATTCTAATGTTGCCTCATTTATAATCTCTTGTAAAATGATGACCTGGTATTAATTTATTTTCCCATTCGTTATGAAGTATATATTCATGTTCTTCGATAATATTTTTATACTTTGAATTCTCGGCGAGATTAACTGTTTCCCACGGATCGTTTTTAATATCGAATAGCATTTTGACTGGAACTTTCTGAAATTTTCGATCTTCGCCGGGAATAAATTCCGAAGCTTTGCCTTCATTCGTAATAAAAACAGACTCAAGAGTTTTTCTATCAGTTTCTTTCGATTTTTTATAAGCCATAACAAATTTGTATTGTTTTGTCCTAATTATTCTTCCTGTCATCTGAAGTTCGATGTAAACGTTATCCTTCCAATTGCTGACTTTCTTTCCTTCAAGTAAAGGACGAAGACTATTTCCCCTGGCATTCGGAGGAGGCTTTATTCCGACATAATCGCAGATGGTGCTTAAAATATCGGTCCCTTGCACAAGATGTTCGGTATCGACTACATTTTTTTTAATCCCAAATTTCGGTCCGTATATTACTAACGGAACTTTTATTGAATCCTGGTACGGGTGCCATTTTTCAACTCTTCTATGTCTACCCTGACCGTCACCATGATCTGAAGTAAAAATAACGATTGTATCGTCTCCTCTGTCATGGACGGCTTTTAACAAGCGCCCCACATAATTATCTATCCTTTCAACCATTCTACCATAATCATAAAGATAATTTCTCCATTTCATTCCGTCTAATTCACTTTTAGGTATTGCATCATGCCAAATCTCTTTAAATGAATAATTCTGATTAGGCGGTAATACGGGCAGTTTATTTCCAAGATTGAAAAAATCCGTTCCGCGGTTGCGTCCTTCGTTTATTGGTGGTCCCCAAAAGCAGATATCATGCGGATCCATGAAACTAGCAACTAATAAGAAAGGATTTCTATTCGAATGATTTCTTAAATAAGCTTCCGATGCACCGGCAACTCCATAGTCCATAAATTGTCCAAAATCTCCGGGACCGTTAGGCAAGGTATCAAATCCCGGGACTATTCTAGGACCATCAACATCCGGTACGTTCCATTGACCTCCCGCATGCCACTTGCCGCAATAAACACGCTCGTATATAGTTTTGTCTTCGAGCCATTGTCCCAAATTCGGAACATTTACATCGATACCAATATTGTTATGTATTACACCGGTTTCAACTGTCATCCTTCCAGTGAAAAGACTAGACCTTGATGGAGAACAGACTGGATTTGAAGAATGGGATTCAATAAAAGACACACTGTTTTCTATCAGATTATCTATATTTGGCGTATTCGTCCAATGACAAGTATAAGCTAAATCCGGAAAATAATTTCTGTAAATACTAATGGCATCAATAACCATTTGATCGCATATTATGAAAAGGAAGTTTGGCTTTTTCTGTTCAATTAATTGAGATGCGATAGATAATTTTTTATAATTAAATAACGTAGCACCGCCTATTAAAGCACTGCTTTTTAAAAAATCTCTGCGATTTATTTTTGACATTATTTTAGTCCTTTAATTAATAATGGAAATAATTACCCTGGTAAGGTCAAATCAAAAGTGCTTTTTTTTTGCCAATCGGAAAAAATAGAAATCGGAATTACTGTTTTACCGTTTTCCTCTGTTAGCACTAAAAGCTCCATACCAGAAAGATAGAATAGAAGTCTTCCTGAAGAATCAATCCAATAAGTAGCTGGTATAGTTCCGGGGCCTAACAGTTCGAAACAATAGATATCTTTCATTCCGTTTCCGGTTTCGGTTTTGGCTGCCTCTCTGAATCGTAAAGTTTGATCCCCTATGATCGAATCATATTCATCAATCATTTTAAACTCTAAAGACTTATCCGGTACTTTAGGCATTCTCTGAATCGCATCCAAAAGACACCATTTACATGTATAGTTGTCTGAGAGCTCCATTTTTGAGGAAACTTCGCCCGTTTCAACAATTAATTTTCTTTCGGCAACCTTAATATTTTTTTTCATTCCGCTTTTAAGATACGGTGTATCACTTCTTCTTTTTGCTACCTTTGATTCATAAGTCCATAGCAATGGTGTGGATATTTCGTCGTTCTTGCATTTCAACTCAGCATCGGCATAAAAAAAGAAGTTACTTTTACAGTAACGCTCCGTTTTAATTGTTAGATTGCTAAATCCGTTAGTCTGATTTTTCCTTTCTATTGTAAGCTCTATTCTTTTTCTTATAATCTTTGGGTTTGAAATTGCAGAGTATGTATCTATTCCGAAATATTTGTGTTCCCAATTGTTTTCGGGCTCAAACAGTTGTTCGGGTATTATTATAGACAAAAACAAATTTGATATTAAACTTGTCTTGTCGTGAATATCATACATTATCATAATTGTTCTCCGTTAGCTAATTGTATAAAATAACCAAGTATAATTAATTGTTATTCTCTAATTGAGTTTATCATAATATTTTTTTATAACATCTATGGGTCTGCCCCTGAAACCGGGTTCCCGAGTGTCTTCCGGAAAATGTCCATCGGGATAACTATAAAGGCGGTTTAACTCAGCTTCGGATAATTCCGTGCCCGGATCGTCAAAATGCTCTAACCATTTCTTCGTTAATCTTTCCATCTCCTTCAGCAATGAGGCAGAGCCTTTCTCATCATAAAGATTATTTATTTGGTAAGGATCTTTACGCCGGTCGAACAGTACATTTAAGTGATAATCATCCTTCATCCCTAGTTTTCCGTTTTTTGAGATGATGTATTGAGAGAATTTACCGACAGCATACGTATATTCAGGTGTATAAACACCTCGCCAAGCTGGATAAAAGAAAAATAAAGGCGCTGATTCCACGACATCTTCTTTGCCATTTAATATTGCCGATGAAAGATCCTGACCTTGAACCGAAACGGGTATATCAGGACCTAATAAACCCAATATAGTCGGCATTATATCCATAGAATTAATAATCAATTCTGAGGATTTATTCTTCGGAAGATGATTCGGAAACCTCATAATTAAAGGTGTTCTTATTGACGTGTCATACGGTGTTCTTTTACAAATAACTAAATCATGAGAATGCAAATTATCACCGTGATCCGAAGTAAAAACTACCAGTGTATTTTCTTCCAAACCTTTTTTACGAAGTTTTTCCATTAGCCAACCAAAAGCTGTATCAACCCCGCTGATCATGCCATAATATCCTTGATAAGCCCTGCGTACCGCCGGAGAATCCTGCACATTCGGACGTAGCCGTATCTTATCCGGATCGTATAGATTCATTAATTCTGGGATTGTATCGTATTGAAATATTAATGAGTCCATATGTATTCCCCAATCATGCGGCGGATGCCAGGATACAAAAAGCGCGAAAGGCTCGTTGGATTCAGGTGAACAGTTATCCAAAAAATCAAGAGCTTGATTAGTTTGACCGTAAACCTCCCATTCATCAAAAAACACTTTTTCTCCTTTATCATTCCAATAAAAACACTTATAAGGTCTAAAATCCACTTGGCAATTATTCGAAAGGAAAGTGCCGTCAAATCCATAGCGCATCTTTCCTGGTGGTATTAGTCTGTTACGATCACCGCCGAGTAAATGCCATTTGCCGATATATCCCATCTTATATCCGGCATCTCTTAATACATTCCCAATATATTTTCCATTGTTCGCCAACAATGGCATATCATTAAAAAGTGCACCGTTATAAAGGCTATGCTGGCCACTCATCAACATCCCCCTATATGCTGTACAAACTGGTGAAGATGAGATGCACTCTTCAAATTTTACTCCTTCGGAAGCAAAATTGTCCAGATTTGGTGTTAGTAAATCTCTATTTCCGTAACATCCTACCATGTCTCTCGACTGCTGATCTGAAAAGATAAATAACAGGTTCGGTTTTTTCTTCTTTCCTTGTTGTCCGGTATAAACTTCCCCTGGTTTACTTCCAAGGTGCCCCGATATTACATTTTTTGCAGTATTCCCCATTTTTGGGACAACCGATGATAATGCCGCTGCACCGCTCAACTTGATAAAATTTCTTCTTGATAATGAATTGTTCTTTTTATTTTTCATGTTAAAAGCCTTAATTATTCATTAAACTCGAATGTACCTTCGGATAATTAATATAGTTTTTTTACTCTTTGTTATAGAAACTATCTGCGGCATATGCTTCTTTTAGTGCGCTAGTTTATAGTATTTTTTAATTACATCTATAGGTCTGCCTCTGAAACCGGGTTCCTGAGTATCCCTAGGTAGGTATCCCTTATATGTGCCGAGATTGTCAATCGGAAATGCATGTCCGTTGGGCCAGAGATATAGCCGATTCAACTCTTCAGTGGATAACGCGATCCCGGGATCCCCGAAGTGGTCGAGCCACTTCTGAGTCAAAGTTTCCATCTCATGCTGAAGCGAGGAGGCGCTTCTTTCTCTGTAAAGATTTTTACGATGGTATGGATCGTCTTCCCTATCGTACAGGGTTCTTAATGGAAAATTCTTGAAACCAATCCATTTTCTTAATTTAGTTAATAACTTCGAATATGCCCCATGAAAGTTTATTAAATTTTTTCTATTTTTACCAAAACATAAGCAACACCGGACACATACGTTTTTTAGTGCGCAGGTTTATAATATTTTTTAATGACATCGATCGGTCTACCCCTAAATCCGGGTTCCTGCGTGTCCTCGGGAAAATGTCCGTCCTCATAACTATATAGGCGATTTAACTCCTCGATGGAAAGTTCAGCACCGGGATCGTCAAATCGATCCAACCACTTCTTTGTTAATCTTTCCATCTCCTTCTGCAAGGAAACAGAGCCTTTCTCATCATAAAGATTCTTCATTTGGTAAGGATCCTTTTTACGGTCGTAAAGTACTTTTACAGGAAAGTCTTTTAGAATTAATTTTCCGTCTTTTCCATGAGCAAATTGTTTTACTATACCTCTAGCATAGGTATACCTTGGAGTATAAACACCCCTCCATGCAGGATTAATGAAAAACAAAGGTACCGATTCGGCAACGTCGTCTTTACCTTTTATTATTGCCGAGGAGTAATCTTGCCCTTGTACCGTACTTGGGACATCCAATCCTAATAAACCAAGCACCGTAGGCATAACATCCATCGGATTAATTAATAAATTACTTGATCTATTTTTAGGAATACGATTGGGAAGGCGCATCAAGAACGGAATCCTAGATGCGGTATCCTCCGGATGATCTTTTGCTATAGTATAGTTATATGAATGTAGGTTAGCACCGTGATCAGAAGTAAAGACCACTAATGTGTTTTCTTCCAAACCTTTTTTACGAAGTTTTTCCATTAGCCAACCAAATGCTGTATCAACACCACTGATCATACCGTAGTATCCTTGATATGCTCTGCGAACAGCGGGACTATCTTCCACGTTCGGGCGAAGTCGTATTTTTTCAGGATTATATAGATTCATTAGTTCTGGTATGGTATCATATTGAAATACAAGAGAATCTTCATGAATTCCCCAGTCATGTGGTGGATGCCAGGATACAAACAATGCAAAAGGCTCATCCGATTCAGGTGAACAGTTATCCAAAAAATCAAGAGCCTGATTTGTCTGACCGTATACTTCCCATTCATCGAAGTACACCTTTTTACCTTCATCATTCCAATAATAGCATTTGAATGGTCTGAAATCTACATGGCAATTATCTGAGAGAAATACTCCATCGAAACCATAGCGCATCTTTCCAGGAGGCACAGGTCTGTTACGATCCCCTCCAAGTATATGCCATTTGCCAATGTATCCCATCTTATAACCGGCATCCCTTAATACATGTCCGAAATATTTTCCGTTGTCTGCCAATAACGGTATATCATTGTATATTGCCCCGTTATAAAGACTATGCTGTCCACTCATCAACATACCCCTGTATGGGGTACAGACTGGTGAAGATGAAATACACTCTTGAAATTTTACTCCTTCCGAAGCAAAATTATCAAGGTTCGGAGTAAGAATATCTCGGTTTCCATAGCATCCTACCATATCTCTTGCTTGCTGATCCGAAAAAATAAATAATAGGTTTGGTTTTTTCTTTTTCCCTAGTTGTTTCCCGAGAATATTACCCGATTTTAATACCGGTATAGGCACCATTGATGACAAAGCAGCGGCGCCAGTCAGTTTGACAAACTGCCTTCGGGAAATTGAATTTATTTCTTTTTTACTCATAATATTACTCCGATTATATAAATTAAACAGATTCTCTTCTAAACATTATCAAGAAATAATTTATTCAAAATTATTATTGAATTTACGCATTGAATTAAATTTACATTTGTTTTTGATTATACTTGATCTCATCTTGCTTTTTATCTGAATTTCGGATAAACAAAACTTGTATATCTGATTATAATGGCATTATTTATTTTTATGCTAATAATTTTCCAATATTTTTTGATTCAATTAGCATAAAATTCTTTTTAGCTTTTTAAAGATTTGTTTGTTATGCCTTAGGTTCGCAGCATTTTTTATATTTCAAACCACTACCGCAAGGACATGGTTCGTTTCGTTCCGGTTTTAGACTCGGGAATCCCTTATCTTTCTCCCTAACCCAACTCATTATGTTTACCGGCGGTCTCCTATTCTTTAATTCGTTTACCATATAATTCATGTATACATTGATATGGTTAAAATATTTTTTATATCCGGCGCATAAGTAGTTTAACCCCTCTTCGCCGTCTGGAGTTTTAAGAAAGCGGTGCTTCGGACATTCACCGTTGCATGCAAATCTTACTTCGCAGTTTTTGCAATAATTAGGTAGCGACATAAGCTTGTCTGCCCCGAATTTTCTTTGTTGACCTGAATTAACCAGCGCTGCAAGTGGATTATCCATAATATTACCGAGTTTATTCTCCGGATATACAAAATGATCACAAGAATAAACGTCGCCATTATGTTCAATTATCATTGCATCACCGCAGGTCTTTCTGAATATGCAAAGTGAGGCTTGCATGCCGTACCATAATTCTAAAGAGACATCAAATAATTGTACAAAGATTTTACCCACATCTTTCCTTACCCATTCATCAAAAATCGAACATAAAAAATTTCCATACTGTAAGGGTTCCACCGACCAATCGGTAACTTTTGCAGTATCGTTATAATCTGGTGAAATTAATTTAAGTCCGTTCTTTGGAATGTCAGCTACCCTCTCGACTATCGGAATGAATTGCATAAAGCCGCTACCGATTTCTTTAAGAAAATTATAAACCGTTAGGGGCTGATAGGAATTATCACGATTAACTACTGTAAGTGTATTAAATTCAACTTTATGTTTTTTAAGATATCCGATCCCTTTTATTACTTGATTGAAAGTTGGATTATTTCCCTTATTTACCCTATACCGGTCATGTAACTCCTCCGGTCCGTCAATCGACAAGCCTATTAAAAAATTATTTTCTTTAAAAAACTCACACCATTTATCATCAAGCAAAATTCCATTTGTTTGAAATGCATTTGTAATAGTTTTTCCGTTCGCATATTCTTTTTGAAATTCTACTACTTTCTTAAAATATTCTACACCTAATAATGTCGGTTCGCCACCCTGCCATGCAAAATGCACATTCGGTACTTTATGAGCTCGGATTTTTTGCCGGATAAAAGATTCGAGTATATTATAAGGCATCTTAAAATTATCCGCATTCGGATAAAGATTTTCTTTTTCCAGATAGAAACAATATTTGCAATCCAGGTTACATATTGGCCCAATCGGTTTTGCCATTATATTAAAGGCTGGAACAGAATTTAATTCTTCATTTTCCGAAATCATTTTCTTCTGCCTTTTTCTGAAAATTTAATATTTTTATTAAAATTTATCAATGTTTATTTTCATTGATCTCATTATTTTTTAACCGGACATTAAAGGAGGAATTATATTTAGGATTTGGTCTCGGTAAGACAGCACCCGAATTATTTAGGAATCCGGTAATTAGTTTATTTAGCTGCTTTACCTTATCGGGCATTTTCGACGCAAGATTAGTTTTTTCCCCGATATCATCCTTTAGATTATACAATGCAAATTTGTCCGCGTGGTCATTACTATCATAGTAATATCGTATTAATTTCCAATTTCCGTCTATAACTGCCGTAGCAGGAATTTGATGAGTTAACTTTATATAAAGAGGGAAATGTATAAAGATAGGACCATGTTTGAATGGTTTATTTTCTAAAGCCGGTAAGACATTGACACCGTCATAATCAATTCCTTGTTTGGGCTGTATGCCGCACATATTCATTAATGTTGGATATATATCTACACCATCTATAATACTTGAATCATTAACGCTTCCCGGTTTTATATGTCCCGGCCAGACGGCAATAAAAGGCACGCGTACTCCACCGTTGTAGGTTGTAGCCTTGCCTCCTCTTAGAGGGGCGTTGCTGGTTATAGGTATTCCTTTGTATGGGTCTGGTATGTAGGTTTTCTCACCCCAAGTTACCCCGCCGTTATCGGAGGTAAAGATTATTATAGTGTTGTCAGCCAGTCCTTCTTCTTTTAGAGTTTTCATTATTCTTCCGACAGCATCGTCCAGTGTTTCTATCATTGCGGCATAAACGGGATTATGCTGGGGATCATTTGGATCAGCCAATTTTGCATATTTATCAATAAGGCTTTGTTTTGCATTCCATGGAGCATGTACTGAAAAAGCCCAATAATCTAATAAGAACGGTTTATCTTTATGGCTTTTAATAAATTTAACTGCTTGTTCTGCCATATCATCTTCTAGATTATCACCTGGCTTTCCATGTCCCGGCCATACTGGGAAAGGATAAAACCATCCATTCGGTGTTGGACCTGACTCTCCGGTGTGAGGTATATCTATTTCAAAGCCCTGATGAAGCGCATCATATGGAGGCCACCCAAGATGCCATTTCCCTATATGGGCAGTAAAATATCCTGCATCTCTAAAAGCTTTGCCCAAAGTGTAATAATCTAATTTTAATCTAGTAGCTGATACTACAGGAAGAACTTTAGCTTTGGGTGATTCAGATTCTCTTACGCTGGCATATAATCTTACATCTTTAACATGACATCCTGCATCAAGAATTCCGGTTTTTGCCGGATATAAGCCGGTCATTATTGAAGCTCTGGAAGCAGAACATAAAGGCGCAGCGGCATAAGCATTTGTTAATACCACCCCTTCTTTTGCCAGTGCGTCTATATTAGACGTCTGATAATACTTACTCCCCATATACGTAACATCCCGCCAGCCTAAATCATCGGCAAGAATGAATATTACATTTGGTTTTCTTTTTACCTTACTTTGCGCAAATACGGAAGAAAAATATATTATTAGAAAACATACGAGAACTAATTTAATTTTATTCATGTTTTTTCCTTTCATTTATAAGAACTTGAAAAATATTCTACAATTGTTTATTTCAACTTAACCTAGCAAAAGAACAGCTAATCGCTAAGCAATACATTTTTTGACAATATATTTCAACGCTTGGAATCATTTCACCGGCGTGGTATAGGCATCTGGTGTTGAGACTACCCTAACCCCTTTGACCGTAATTTTAATAGGTTCTATCTCGCCGTTTTTCTTGTATTTGACATAGCTGATAACACAATTACGAAACGGCATTCCTTTAGACAATTTGCGGTCATTGCAGATGAAATACCATTGTCGCTTCCATTCAAAGAATGAACCGTGCCTATCTTTGTCCCATGGTTCTTGTAGAAGCTTTGGATCGATATCCTTTTCCCTGAGGAATGATCCTTTGCAAATATACGGTCCATATATGTTTCTGCTCATAGCATAGTAGCAACCCCACGATAAATAGTACCAGCCATCGCGCTTATTTAAATAAGGTTTGTCATCAGTGGGTTCTTTGGTGTTATCTCCGTTGTGGTTGTAAGGACCTCGAGGATTAATGATCTTTATAGAGTGGGGTTTCTCTGCCAGTGAGATCAAGTTACCTTTCAGTCTTGCAATTTTGTAGGTCCATACACCTGTGATTAAATAAGCTGTGCCGTCGTTATCCATAAACAGCGCAGGGTCGCGCCCGGCCATTAACGATTTGCTTCCTAAGGGGGATGTCCATGGTCCTTTAGGTGAATTAGATACGGCTACATAGGTGCTCTCTGGTGTACACACGTACCAATAGTATTTGCCGTTCTTTGATAGCCCATCTGTAGCCCAGCAGTCAGTAATACCTTTCATGCCGAATATATCCGGTTTCAGTTTGCTCTCAAGATGCCAGTCGGCGAGATTTGTAGAAGACCATACCCACCAGTCGGTCATGTAAAATCCCTTATAACCTTTTCTTTGAGGAGCATCCATGGGTGTGTCATGAGTAGCAAATAAATAGAACTTACCGTTAAATATCCGTACGGCCGGATCGCATACTCCTTTTCCGGGAATCAAAGGATTTCCGGTCCATCGAGTCTCTGTACGCAAAGCGGACTTCACATATTGTATTTTCCCGCCTGCAAAAACGGCCAGTGTGAAAGCCGATAATGCAAGGATAATTAGTAATCCAAATACTTTCTGTTTGCTCATATATCTCCTTATGTGAAGGTACTATTCAAGTTATTTTTTATTAATTTTATAACTAATTTTCAAAAGTCTGAATCTTATTACGGATAATACGGCCAGTAATCTATTTTAGGTTTTTCCTCTCCAGCCTCCACCATCCTTTCAATAAGACGATTTCTAAGACCTTCAGTAATATCTTTCATGGAACGCTCACCTATAAAATGAAGTGTTTTGGTGCTTGGCATTATAACATCGGAGCGTCCCGCCATGTTTACCAATTGCGCAGGATCAGCTCTGTTATTGTATAACTGATAGTCTCTGTAATGCAGACTACTGGAATCTAATCCCGGACGCGAATCCGGCGAAAGCGCGACATACGTCCATTCCGGTGTTTTTAATGCCCTAGCTGTTTCCGATTCGCTTATTTGTATCAACACTTCGTTGCGCCACGATGCACGGGCTTCTGGATCGTTTATCAATGGAATGAAGCTTTGCCCCTGCATAGTTGAAGGAACTGCTACTCCAACAGAATCAAGAATGGAAGGGGCAAGATCTATCATACTCACGAGTTCGGGAACCGTCAGCCGATTGTTGAATCCAGGTCCCTGGATCATTAAAGGAACATGTATCGAGCTCTCATGAGGACTTCTTTTATATTCATCATTACGCGTACGGAAATGACAACCGTGATCACTTGTAAAAATAACTATAGTGTCCTCATCCAGATTTTCTTCTTTAAGCGTCTTAAAAATTCTTCCTAATGATTCATCAATTGATTTTACGTCGCCGTAATAGTTCGCTATCTGATACTGCCAATCGCCTGGATACGGTTTTAAATCAGGAGGAATAAAAGGATTACTGAACCTCTCTTCGTATCCTTTTGGCGGGGCAAAGCCTAAAAGATCATTCTGCTGATGAGGTTCTAACTGAGATAATACAAGAAAGAAAGGTTTGTCATGTTTTTGTTTTAGAAATTTCTCGGCTAGATCGGTTAGAAAATCAACCCGGTATTGTCCGTCGTAATTCAATGGTTTTCCGTCGTTATCCCAAAAAGTTCCGTGGTAAGGATGAGAACTAATCTCAGGTGCATTGGATGCCTGCCAAAGCCCGGTAAAACCTCCTCTGTACTCCTTCGTTACTGCACCTGCTTCTACTTTATCCCACGGCGCCAAATGCCATTTACCTATATAATTTGCGGAGTAGCCGGCTTGAGTCAACTGTGTTGCCAGTGTAACGGCGTCTTCTTTCAATCCGGGACCGTTTTTCCAAACTCCGGTTGTGGTTGCATATTGCCCCGTAAAAAGACATGAACGGGATGGTGAGCACAACGGCTGGTTAGTAATGAAATTTTGGAAAACCGTTCCGTGTCTATACATTGAATCAAGATTCGGAGTAAAAGCCATCGGGTTCTGGCCTGCTGCACAGACAAAGTCCCAGCGGAATTCATCAGAATGGTATAATATTATATTTGGCTTCTTGGAAGTTTTATTAGAAAACTTATCATAATCATGTTCTTTTTTCAAAGAAAATCCAAGTGCTGGTGCTGTTTGTGCGGCAACTGCAACGGTTGCTAGTTGTTTTATAAATTTCCTTCTGGTAGAGCCACCTGAATTACTTTCTTTTAACTGTGTGTCTTTATTCGTTTCAGAATTGTTATTGCGAGCCATTAGTATTTTCCTCCTTATCTAAAATTATTATTTAATTTTATTAGTTTATATCGCAATCGATATTTCTTCAAATCCAAAAAAATGACCAAATAGTGTCCATCTCCAAAAGATTCAAGAATATATGATTGATCCTTTTCATTTGAAAATTATTTTGATCTAATCTCATCAAATTGAAGCCATTTTTATACAATGTATGGTGCATTGATTTGGATACTTTATTTTGAAGTGATAATGTATTCACCTTGTGCATAAACTCTCCGGGATATACCTGGAACTAAAATATTAGCTCTGATGCCTGAGGGAAGTTTAACTTTGACAGTAAGCCTATTATTCCGGTAAAAAGCAGTAACCAATATGATTCCATGGGGGGTCGGAACACTGCCTTCTGCCCACTTAAGATCACATAAATTAGGTTTGATAATTACATCATCATATCCAGACGCTACCGGTTGTACTCCTAAAATGTGTTCCGTTAAAAATGACGTCGGTCCGGAAGACCATCCATGAGACAAACTCAAATAGGGCAAACGATTAATAACCCAATTAAAGTCGCGCGGCCATGAAGGATCGAACATCTCCCACCAGGTTGTAGTTCCTCGCGACAACATGTTTCCCCAATATCTTCTTATAAGGTTGAGTGCAGTATTATCGTGCTCTAACTTATTCATAGCGTTTATAACAAAGTAACCGTAATAAGGTGACATAACTTCGTTATCTCTTAAGCTTTTTCCTTTCGGTACTATCCAGGCAGGGCTTTCCGGATTTATAACATGCTTGAAAATTATTGAATCCTGTTCTGGTTTAGCAACGCCGGAAAGTACAGCCATAACGTTTTCTTGAAGTCGCTTGCTGTAGGTTTTTGAAGTATCATTAAAAAGATTATGTCGTGCTGCTTGTATAAGCTGACTGTTCCATTTTTTAAAATGATCAGCATTTACTTTGTCTCCCAACTGATCCAAGAGAAAAACCGCCTCTTTTACACCGTATATAATAAAAAGATCTGTAGTTGCAAGTGCAAAGGGTCCATCTAAGACAAATCCTGGAGCCCAGTCGCAGAAATCCCATACTTTATGAGGATTATTAAAAAGATATTTGTTATCGAAATCAGTTTGCAAATATTTAAGAAGGGAAATAATTTTTTGATGCTGTCTCTTCAGAAAATTTTTATCTCCTTGATGTAAATAATAATCCGCAAGCGTACAGAACCAAGCAGCCGAATATCCGGGTATTGAGTTGACTTCTGACAAAGGAAGTGCACTATCTGGTCTATCGCCTTGTGCCAAATCCCTTACACGTTCTATAGAATGTTCCATTAAAAACTTGTCACCGAAAGCAACATTGATTGTTTGTCCGCTAACTTGCATATCCCCAATCCAGAGTCCTCGATCCCGTTTCGGGGCATCCCAAATATCTTCCTGCATACAAAGATGTGCAGTATAGGCTCCTGCATACCAAATTTGTGTAAGAAGAGAATCTGAACAGTTGAATGAACCTTTGTAACTAACAGGATAATATTTGAAATCGCATAATACCTTTGTTAGCCTCAGAGGTTTCGAACCATTATACTGAATTCTTGCATAGCGAAAGGCAGTATAAGGTGTAGAAGACGGTTGCTTTCCTTCCAGTATAAGAGTAAAAGGACCATGGTTATCTAAAGCTAATTCTTCGTGAGTACACTCTTGGACAGACTCACCAGTCGTAATAATAACTTTCCTGCCTCTTGTACCCCAGATTTGCAATCTACCAGCCAACTCATTACCGAAATCAAACATTAAAACATGTTGGGTATCCGAAGGTGAAGAAGTTGGAGTTATAAGCACTTTTCCCCCCTTAAAGTTAGTCAAAGATTCGGCACCTGTTATATGCCCTTCACCTGATTTAACATATACTTTTTTCGGCATGATAGGCATATGTGCAAAATATTCTTCATCTCCTCCGGCACCAGGCCAAGCTGCTACATCGCTCCCCCAATAACCTGAGCCGTAAGGTGTAATAACTTTTGCCGTCCTCCATAATTCATCATTGAAATTAATTTGATTCCATAACATAGGAGGAGTAATTTCGTTAAAAACTTTCCATGTTTTATCTGTTGTTAATAGAAGCTTTCCGTTAAAATTAAGCATTGCAAGAATGCCTGCGGTTCCTTTTTTATTTATGCCTTCAACAGCTATAATATTTTTCCCTTTAAGCAAATACTTAGTAATATTACAATGTTGTACATTTTTCCATGTAAGATTGTCTTCCGGTGTAAGTTCTTTTTCAAGTGGACGTCCGTTGATCCAAAGGAAATATCCATCGTCGCCGGTTATATATATAACCGCGGATTTCGGAAGATTATGTATCATGAAAGTTTTTCGGAAATACACTTTTTGTTCGTTTGAAGTACTGTTACTCCATATCCAATCGGCAATAGGTCCTGACCTGTGTTTAACAGCCGGTATAGGCTTACCATAAGTAGGATCGACAGTAGGAGGATGCTTTATAAAATTTTTGTATTCAATTGATTGAGCATTTAAATCCTTACTTAATGAAACAATAATAAGCATTGAAAGCACAATATATTGAAGTAACCGGAAATGTATTTGTTGAATTTTCATTTTAATATTTTTTTTCTAACAATATTATTTTATTCAGCGAAACGATAATTTGATCTTCTGTCTGGGGCACTATCACCATGCAAAGAAAATTCGTTTATATCTCCGAATTTTTGAATGTTATCTGCCCAATGAAAATCAAATAAAGCTTTTCCCTTGTTAGCTAATATTCTTCTGGGAATTGCAATCATAAGTTTGTTCCCTTCAGTTTTGAAATGCACATGATAAGATTTACCAAAAGAACCGTCTTTATTTAATTTTGTTATAATGGTAGTATTTTGGTTTATAATTTTTCTGTTAACAACAAAATCATAACCTTCCCATCCTGTAGACGTGTTGGTATCCGAGTCAATATAAAGCAACATCCAGTGCTTGTCGGTATATGGAGTAATAGATTTTACTGTCTCAGCATAAAAATATATGTAGTTAGAATCCCTGGCTACCTTTAATATTGCGAAATCATTTCTGCCGGTGTTATCTATATACGGTCCAGCCTGATCTTCCCCTAATGCGTTCCTATGCATTGTATCTCCGATATGATCATAATAAACTGCTGTTATATTATTCCACTGATCGAAATCACCTGCGATATTAATGGATTTTTCTTGACCAGCTTTAACAGGCTTTTCCACTCCTTTATATCTTCTTACGTTTGCAATAAGTTGATAATAATAATCATCACCATATCCGCCCTTCATAGGTTCAATATCTCGGCTATATTCTTCATTATATTGATCGATGAAATAACTTTCTCCCGGTTTGATAGGTTTACCAGCTTTGCCCAGATGAGCTCCCGGATAGAATTTCCATTTCAGAAGTTCTTTGCTTACATCCTTTCCCATAACCTGTCTGCCTGCACTCCATTCGTTCCATCCTGTTACGAAAACGAATTTAGGTCCTACATTTAATGCTCTGTTCCATTGCTCTTGAAAACACAAACCCTCTGCGGTGTAAGGTGTGAGATCATATTTATTAGGTTCGGGTTGATAAAAATCGTGAAAACTTCTGCCTATATTAGATAAAGGATGTTCAGCGACTGCAACAGGCACCATTTCTTTTTCGTCTGGTGAATCGTGCCATCCGATGGCTTGAGGATAATGATCCACCCATGGCCATTTATCCTTACCGTAAGGACAGCTATGATACCATGGCAGAGAAGTCCAAGCCCAACTTTGCCTGAGGCTAAAGAATTTAGTAATCTGGTCAGAAAATCTGACATCGTTCATTTTATGTCTACTGGGAATTTCATGCTGACCGAATAAGATTAATGGTTTCCCTTTCCAATAAAACCAAAGATCGGGGTAAAGAGCTTTTTTATAAAATTCATTCCATAATTTATTAACCGAAATCTCACTCCCTAGGAAAGCAATATATGGTGTCTTCTCACCTTCTGCTCTCATCTCTCGATATACTTTACAAATAGTCAGATAAACCTGTGGAAAAGTATTATCGTTAGTTACATCAAATATGATCACGTCTATGCCTGCATTAACCAGTTCGTATGCATGCCTGCGAATTGCCCATTCATCAGTATTTAAATAGTAACCGATTTCTGGTTCACCCCAATAATAATTATTGCCACTTCCCCAATTGGGATGCTCCGGGTTCTTCTTCAAAATTTCGGTTACGTTAAAAGGACCTTTGTCGCCATGATTAACATGAGTCATAAAATAAAAAATTCCGACAAATCTGTCTTTTTTAATGGGACCGCATTCTCTATATCCGGGAAGTTTACGTCCTAATGCATCCGTTGCTGTCCAGGTATCGCTTTGAACATTTCTGTAAATAGATGCGCGCTCCGTAGAATCAATTGGACCAATATATCTAACTTCACTCCAGTTTTGTATCCCGATAATTTTTTTTGCAAAACTGCATGCGGAATCCTCCGAATGTGTTCCAAGTTTTTGATAAACAAACCAGATAGGTTTCCTTCCGCCCGGATCAGTACTGTCATCTGGAAAACGACGAAGCCCTATGCGCAATCCACCCTCACCGCGAGCATCAATCCAGTTATGATATTGAAATGCTTTGATGTTTTTAAGTTTTTCAATTTTTTTCCAAGCATAAGCCATACAGGCAGCTTGTTCAGTCAAACTTTTTTTTGAATAATCAGGAGAATTCGGTCCCTGCTCCGACAGATAAATGGTTCTATGGTACTTACCTAGATAAAATGTCTGAGGTTGGTTAGCCCAATCGTTCAAGACTTCAATATTTTTAAAAGTTATGAGTGGGGTATTAAGAGTAAATGTACACAGTGTATCCAACCAGCTTTTTGGATTGAATAAATCTTCTGGATAAGGGTGCTGAGCTATTCCCCAATCAAAGTCACCTTCGTCTTTAGAATAATCTACAAGTAATTCCAACATCTTCTTAGGTAAAAAGAAATGTTTATCTGTAGTCCAATTCCAATAATGTGTTAACGATATAAAAACTTTCGAATGGGGATTATAAGTTCTTGCAATATTATAAACTAGCCGCATGGACTTAATATAATTATCCATAAATACATTCAGTGGTTCATTGCCAGCATTCGTCCAAACCCACCCGGCATCAACTTCGTTGTGGATGATCCAGTGATTTATTCTGCCGTATTTTTCATCTGGACGACTGTATCTGCTGGCAAAGAAATCTATAGCGGCGGCATAACAATTAACACTAGCCGGGTTAGTCATATTTGGCATACTGTAGATTCCAGCCGGATCAAAATCAGGATGCTGTAACAACTTTCCTATTTCGGGATCGGGACAATCTTTAGCCTTATTAACCAATAAGATAGCAGATACTATTATTTTTCTTCGTGCGGTTGTTCTAAGAGTAGAGTCCAGTTCTTGAACTGCTTTCCGGTCGAAGTAATATGGTATACCATCATAAATATGCTCAATTCTATTGAGAGAAGGCTTTGAGTATATAAATTTTGTAAACCAAATATTAACTGTTACACTGGTAATACCAAGATTCTTTAAATCACTAACATGTCCTCTGTCGACACTAAAACCGCCAAGTCCTTTTTTGGTTAAAGGCTTTTCATCCGGTAAATTATATTTCGAATAAATCTTATCGGCATAATGCGCGTGAGAAACTATTTGATATTTATTCCCATTTTTTACAGCTAAAACCCATTTAGATAGTATTCTATCATATTTAAAACCTCCTTCATCAACATATCTTTTAAGCGTTACCGAAAATTTTTCGCTTTTTAATGGCATTTCAGTTGCAAATGTTGAATCTTCCGTTACATTCTGATAAGGAGGTACTTCGCATAAGTACATCTCATTAATCGACTTTGAAATCCCTTCGATTTTTATATTATCTTTCTCAACAGATACCGAAGTAATTGCCGAACTATAATCCTTAATTAGATAATTACTCAGATCTTTATCCAGTATTACTTCTTTTCTCTCATTATTTTTCCTCTCCTCAGCCAAGGCTTTCTCTCCCGCAGTAGGCAATCGCATTTCAATACTTCTTATTTGAATTCTAGCACCCTTGAGATTCCCGAGATTTAGCTTGAGTATATTTCCTGTTTCGTTCCAAATTTTATCTGCTTTATCTAATTCGGTTGAAAATGCTACCCAGCCTTCGCTTGGCGACAGCCGATTGATTACAATTTTTTTGAATGGAGTGAAATTAGGACCAAAAAATATTACTAATTTGTCAAGACCTTTCGGACAAAAATATTCAAACGATAAAACGTATTTACCTGGTTCCAAATTTTGCCTTACCGGCTCTGTCGTTACAAACGGATTCTTCCCGGTTGTCACAATATCGTATACGTTATTATTTCCCACATTTAGTTTTATATCATTACTATTGCTTTTCGACAAAATCAAAGCGATACGATTTTGTTTGTAAGATCTTATCATTTCCCCTGATTCAGCTCTAGGGGAAGATAAAGTAAGGAGTAAAAAAATTAAGACAAAAATCGAATTCTTAAAAATTGACATATTTATCCCATATTTATTATTAAAATTGTTCGGTATTTATATAGCAGATTAATTGTATGAAAATCTCAATTTACTAAAATGAGGAAGAAATTTATGTTATGAACTTTTTAACAGTCGTAAAAGTCTTTTATACTACTCGAATAAATATATTTTTTTATGTGCACCTTTATATGAATTATCCTTTATGATTTTACCATATGCATCATTCCAAATAATATCTTCATTCGAAAAATTTTTTAATTTATATTTAATCGGCACGTAAAAATAAATGTTCGGTATTTTCTTTAATCCTTCTCTATTTATCGTAAGAATCAGCTCTTTCTTAGACACCGAATATTCTTCTTTAACTCTATCAGCCCCCATATATATGTTAGAATTCATGAAAAAAAACGAAGGAATAACTGGTCTATTTTTTAGTAAGAGAACCTTCACAGAGTTAGAAGACATTTCATTGATAGAAAATTCATTATGAATATTTCCGATAATTGTATTATCCCAGCAATCAATAGCGATAACATTTTTTCCAAGTCCTAATTTTTCAAGAGAAACGGATTTATTTATAGTTGAATCTGAAAAATTATAGATTGCGACAATTTGAGTTGGAACCGCCTCATCATTTACTTCAATATGAGTCACCGTCGGATAGGGTTGTTCGAAAAAGTCGAGAGGATGAGCAGCTTTCCCCCAAACAGGAAGAACTTGTTCAAAAATTCTCTTTCTTTTTGCAGATAACTTATTCATATTTTCATTTAAGAAGATTGTCCCACCACTCATACCTACTACAGTTGCCCAGAATTTAGCTTGATTATCACTTAGTTTCACATAATCGCTGCCGTTATTATAATCCCTAATAACAAGAGCATCGGGATCATTCACGAAAAATTTATTGTTGAAATACGATCTTAGAAATATATTGCGGGCATCGTCTTTAAATATTGTCCACCAGGCAGGAGCATCCTTTACCCCTTTCTCCCAAATAATATCGGGAGAAATCCGGCTGCCGTTAAAGATACCTACACTTTCGCCAATCGGTGCGCCGCAGGCATTTAAGAAAATAGAATCACCGACAGCTTTTCTAATTGTCATCATTGTTTTCCGGTAAACTGCAACGGAATAATCACCTTTGGGAAAAGTAATAAGATTATCGGACATACTTTTATCTGCTTGTCTTAATAATGAGCATACTAGAAAATCAAGTTTAAAGTATTTAGATTTATATTTATTTACAGCCGTATTGAATAAATTATAAATGTATTTATTTACTTCAGGATTAGACAAATCCAGAGAATAAAATGCACTCGAATCGATACCCGTTATATTACCATTAATTGTACCGCCGAATGACTTTTTAATCTTTCCGTTATAAAAAATGTTATAATCAAAATGGTTGTGAAATAAGTCGGATTGAGGTTCGAACATTGTTGGCGCATACCATAATCCGAGTTTGAGTCCCACTTTTTCAAGTCTTTCGCTGAATTTAGCTATACCTTGTTTAAATTTAGTCTTCAAGGGTATCCAGTCACCCCAAGATTTACCGTACCATCCGGCGTCCAGTTGAAAAATATCTGCCCCCTGTTTCTCAAAACCTTTTGCCATAGCCTTTGCGTCCGGCATAAGCTTTTTCTCATTTATATTACCGTAATAGCAAGACCAGCTTGACCATCCTGCGGGTATCGGTTTAATTTTAATATGATAATTTCTTTTAACTAAAGAGGTATATTTTTCAAAGAATTTATCGCCGGGTAAAATTTCGTCCAGCAGAATTGATTCCAGTCGATAATTTTTGTTTTTCTTTAAAATCCTGTCTTGCATGCATTCGCGTATTACTACTTTATCATCGTAGGTTTTAAAGTATGTAAAAAACCTGTTGAAAGTGGTAAACGCGATATTAAGACTCTTACCTGATTTTTTATTTTTAAATAAAACCAGCTCTCGCGATATCGTACCTTTTTTATCGGGCTTCATAACCATCACCCATGCATTGGTGATAGTAGCATTATTATAGAATACTAGATTAATGTCACCGAACTGCGGTGTGAACTTAATAACGATATCCATAAATTTTATTTTTTTTGATTTCAATTCCTTTAAGGAAATCATCAATTCCTTTCCGCAGTCTTCGTCTTTGGACGTAATATTTACTTTTGTATATAAATCCGATTTACTTATAGAAGATGTTAGGTTATTAATCGGGATTCTGAAAGTCGAACTGTCGGAATAAATTATTTCCGCATAAACCGACTTTGCATTTGTAAATTTTAAATCCCCTTGTAATGATTTGGCTTTTAGATTGACAATAGCAACAAATAAAATTATTACCCAAGTCAATATGTTAATTTTTTTCATGTTCATTTAAATTTTTAATCCCATTTAGATTAGAATTTGCAAAAATATTTTTCCCCGAACATTTGATTCAAGGTAGGAGTAGTCTCTTTAATAATTTTACAGGGAGCTCGTACTTGGGTAAAAATTTATTCCCCGCCATATAGTTCAATAAGCTTTGTTCCATTTGACGTGCTTCCGGACGATTATCGGAATCTTTTTCCAGATCCATCGCGCAGACAAGGAGTCTACCTTTACCGACACGCGCTTCGAAAATGACACCTAGTTTTGCATTACGATCATAATTATCTATGACTTGAACAATCGGTCTGAAACCGTGAGGGGTTTCATTCAATATGATAGCTTTTGACCGGTAAAGCTTGTCGCCAGCTTTCTTTTCGATAGTATCGCACATTGCAAGCGGGGCACCAGCTACTCGAAATGATTCCGCAGCTGAAAACCTTCCCAATAGATCAGCCCATTGCCAATCGCTATGTGCCTCAGTGGGGAAATCAGCTAGAGCGGGATTCTTTGGATTACAAAGAATTCCCAGTGTTCCGATTTGATTAAATAAACGTGCATTCCAAAAGACCGGCAGAAAGCTGCCAGGTATGGCGTTTTTACCGGCGGTTGCGCGCGGAAGAAATCTTACCGAATCGGGAGAATAAAATCCTCTCGGAGGGACAATGACTCCTTCTTTAGGAGAAGTGAATAGAAGAACACGTTTTCCTGATTTCAGATAATTCAGTGTTCTATCATCAAACTCATGAGTAATAATTACATTTGAAGGTATGGTTACCTGCTTTTTAGGATAGACCCAAATATTCCAACTGTTAGAAGTACCAGCGGCACTTAACATAACGGTAAGCCGGTCAGGAACCTTAACTTTATTAAGATCAACCTTTATATCACCCACAGCCGTCAACTTTCCTTCTTCAAGATTTGAAAGCTGTAGATTACCACTGGCAATTATATCTCCTTCAGTATTCTTTATCTGCCATGATGGGATTACATTTAACGAATTAGGGCTGTAGTTAGCAATCTCAGCTTTTGCGGCAAACAAATCGCCTTTTGAATAGACTCTCTTTGGCATCCGCAGAAGGCATACGAACGGAGCACAGAATCTGCGAAACTCTTCAGGTGTTCTAAGTCCTTTCGAATCCCAAAATGCATCTAGCCATCCAACTATCGCAGTGCCTTGACCAGGATAATCTCGCGCATCAAGAATCTCAAAACCTCCGAAAGGATAAGTTCGTTCGCAGGCTTCAATTTCTTCCTTATAAAGCAGTACGCTGAATTTTCCGCTTGCTTCTGCAAATGCCTTATCTTCGTTCAACATGTGGTGGGCTTTTAAGGACTTTTCAAAGCTCTCATAATTATAAGGTCTAAGAGATCCTTTGAATTTTTTGATCTCATCAAAATCCGGATACATGCACCACTGCCCAACTTCATGAGACAGCGTAGGAACTGTTCTTGAATTATTTGTATTGTTGTTTCCTGCAATCCATCCTGCAATTTCCGATCTGTCCCAGTCGGTACTTGGTCCCATGACTCCGCGTTCTCCGATCTCAACATAATCGCCTTGGGCTGATGTCTGACCGTTCTCGCCTCTGTAAAGATGCCGGCTATCAAGTTTTCGCGCCAGTTTTACTAGACTGTCCAGTGATCCGCCGGATTCGTTTCCCATTGCCATCAGACCGAAAGAAGGATGATTACCGTAAACTTTCAGAATGCGCTTCAACTCATTTACAATAAACTGATCTCTTTTAGGATCCTTCCCGAATTGCGGAGCATCCATTGTCCAAAGAGGTAATTCCACCTGAAATAAAAATCCAAGCTCATCGCCTGCTTCGAATGCCGCTTCCGGCGGACACCAGGAATGAAATCTCATAAAGTTGAATCCGTAAGATTTACAAATCTTAAGTGTACGGAGCCAAGCAGCTTTTGTCATAGGCGGATATCCGTTAAGAGGATAAACTGCTTCATCAACCGTTCCCCGCAATAGTATCGGTTTACCGTTTAATACAAATTGCCTGTCTTTTGTACTTAAGTCCCTAACTGCGTAAGGCAAATATTTTTTATCGGAAAGATTTTCTGAATTTAATGTGATTCCCAATTTTCTGATTAAAGGATTTAAAGTACTCCAAAGTTTGCCGTTAATTTTAAATGGAATGTTAACTGTTGTTTTTCCTTCGTCAAGTTCTATTTTCTTATTTTCCTTCTTAACACCCGGAATATTTGCTTGAATTTCTGCATCTCTTTTGTTTCCGGTATGGTTTATCAGATTAATTTTTAATGTATCCGGATAAATATCAACCATCCCTATTTCCAAAGGCTTTTCAGCCATTAGATCTATTTTCCCTATTATCCCGTTCCATAATCCTTGAGTATCATATGTTATTGCCGAAACCCATCTGCCTATTTTAAATTTATATGTATTATCAACACAAATCGTAAGTACATGCTTTCCGGGTTTTAATATACCAAGATCATAGACATGAGGCACCGAAAGGCTATTCTGACTTCCGAATTCTGTTGTATCCAGCCATACGGTAGACTTCCAATAGCATCTTTCCAGAAATAATTTTACGTGCATTCCATTCCAAGATACCGGTACGTTTATTACACGCTGGTACCATGCAGGTCCTTCGTATTTATATTTAGGCGTGAGTCTTCCTATCCAAGGTTTTAATATTTTTTCACCGTAACCTTGCGCCTGGCAGGAACCGGGTAGATGCAGTGTATCGGGTAAATCTGTCATATACCATTCTTGACTTAATCCGATTCTAAGGGGATCAAGTTTAAACCTCCATTTACCCGCAAGCGATATTGTATCTTTTACCGAGTTATATTGACTATGGTGGGATACTGGAAATGCATTGATATTTCCAATAGCAAAAAACGACATAATAAGTATTATTGATATCAATGAAATAGTATATCGGCGGTAATAAAACCTACGATGTAATTGTTTGGTCATTTAGCATATTCCTTTTTTAATGATTTTTAAAAAGACTAGTCTGCACAGGAATTAGTTAATATTGATTAATAGATCATTAAGCGACCCATATCTAAATTCTGTCAATTAAGTTTTTACACGTAAGACAATTTATTTTTTCCGAAATAAAATTCCTTCCGGGATCAGTTCTTTTTTAGTATCCGGTACTTTCATAAAAATTTTTAGTTCTTTCCGCCAATACCCTGAAAATAATTTATGCGCCAAGGATAAAAACCTTCGGCTAATGCTATTTGTCCTGTTTTCTCAATTGTACCGTGAACTCCGCTATTATTTTCCCCGAGATATAAATTCCATCCTATTACTTTAGGTACAAAAGCTAATCTGCTGCTGAAATATTCTATTCTTTAAGTATACTCGATCGCCATTACGGTTGTTCTCCCGGGATCGTCTTCTTTACTATGTTCTCAAGTTTATGAGCTAGCTCGACGGTTTTTCCCGTCAACTTTTGTCTTATCGACTGTATTTCGCTACACATTGGTTGCCAGGACTTCGTTCATGTATCGCCACACAAATATGGAGATGATTAAAATCTTTTATGTTCATGCGAAATATTTTAATAGTCTGTTTAACGCAAAGACGACGTAAAACTATAAATCCCGGATCCTATTTGATATTCTGCGATTCCGTTTTTATAACTAATGAAATTTATTCCCGATTTCTCCTTAACTGGTCGTCCGCTTTCTTTTACACTTTCCGAGGAAGCCGATGGGACGTAAATAGTTGCAGTAGTATTACAAGGCACTTCTATATTCCATTCGAAAACTCCATTTTTACTCTTCCAGTCGCTCTTTATCATACCGTATTTCGAATTTAAATCGGTATTTGCATACTTCAGTATTTTAATAAACGCTGGCTTCAGATAGAAATGCTTAAAGCCGGGTTTGTTCGCGTCCGGCAGAATTCCGCCGATGCCGTCGCTAAAGAACGCGGCAAAGCCGGAGTTCATAGGATGGTTAAACGAAGAAGTCCTTTGAATGTTTCTGTTTTTGTATTCCAGAGGAACTTCGGGCCATGTTGTGAATCCGCATGAAATCGTATAAGCCAGACTTGGAAATGTTGGTTCTGTCATAACCTTATATGCAAGTTTAGAGTAACCCAAATCGCACAAGACATTATAAATATATTTGCTGCCATGAATGCCGGTTGTAAGATGACCGTTGTGCAGTTTATTTATATCATATACAAGACCTTCAGCAAAAGACTTGATTTTATCCTCTGGAACGAGACCGAAACTATATGCCATCGCATCAGCGGTTTGACTTCCATATCCCCAATAATCAGTACCGGGAATCTTTTTTAAATATGCTTTATTAAAATTTTTCTTAACTGATATTTTTTTCTCAGTACATAATTTGGAATATTCAATATCGTTAAGCTTTGGTGAAATCTTGCTAAGAATATCCAACATGTTATAATATATAGCGGTGGAAGAAAGTTCTGGAGGACATTCCATGTTTTTGTTTCCATCCGGAGGGCACCAATCTCCATAGCCGTTTTGTATTATCCCATTAGATGATTCATATCGTTCGGTGTATTTTATAAAATCTTTCATGTGCGGATATAATTCTTTAAACGGACGAATATCCCCATCGTAGAGATATAAATCATAAGGGAGATAAACTATAGCCGCTCCCCAATCTACTCTTGCTTCCTGGCAGATTCTTTTTCCGGGAGCTATATTTGTCGGTATTCCTGGAGTTGCAGGTTCATGCTTGTATGTTTCGCCGCCCCTGCCTAATTGGCTTATAATATCTCTCAGATACTTAACATAAAATCTGTACATATCGAAATTGTAAAGATCGGTATTAGCTGTAGTATGGGCGTCTCCAAGCCAGCCGCATTTTTCTCGGTCCGGACAATCTGTCGGTATGCTGTGTAAATTATCTTCTATCGTTCTTAAAGAAACTTCATAAATTTTATTAAGCATCTTGTTTGAAGAGAGAAAATGTCCAATTCTCTTAACAGCGGTATGAACAATAATTCCTTGTACCGTTTCATTGGTAGGTTTTTGAGTCAAACCGGATATTTCAACGTACTGAAATCCTGCATATGTAAAAGTTGGTTCCCATGTTTCCCAACCGCTGCCTTTACATACATAAATATTTGTTGGTAATACTCCAGTGGCAGAAGTTCCAAGTGAAGCATAATCTAATTCATTCCCATCCGGTTTTAAGTTCTCAGCAAAATGCATTGTTATTTTAGTGCCCGCTTTTTCTTTTACTTTTATTCTTACCCACCCGGAAATGTTTTGACCAATATCGATTATCCAATTACCATCTTTAGCTTTAAATATATTTACCGGCTTCACTGTCAAGATTTCTTTTATCGGCGGCATCAACTGAGAACGCAGACTATCATTCGGAAATTTTTCTATTTCCGCTTTCTGCCAGTTCAAATCGTTATAACCAGCTTCATCCCAACCTTTCTTTTCCTTCCTAGCATCGTATGTTTCTCCCGCATATACATTATCAAAAATGACTGGTCCGTTCGAAGCTTTCCAAGTGGAATCGGAGACTACAGTATCTATCGAACCATCCTCGTATGTTATAAATATTCTGCATCTCATCCTCGGTTTACCGTAATTCAACCAGTTTGCAAATGCAATATTCTGTCCGTAAAATCCGTTCCCCAGCATTACACCTATGGCATTCTCGCCGTTTTTCAAATTTTTTGTAATATCATATGTTGCATATAAAGAATAAACATCGTAATTGGTTTGCCCGGGATCTAATACATGATCTCCTATTTTCTTACCGTTAATGAAAAGTTCATAATATCCTAGCCCTGCAATATAGGAAGTTGCATTTGTTATTTTTTTGGATATCTTAAATTCCTTTCTCAACAATGGCGAAGCATGTGAGGATTCCTGGACAGGTTCTTTCATATCTGAAGTTTGAAACGGACGGAACCTTAACGGTGAAGTCCGTTCGTCTTTTCCTAATCCGATCCACATAGATCCGTTCCAGTCTTTTTTATTCAGAAGAGCCATCTTCCATTCTGCAATTGAAGACCAATCTGATGCCTTATTATTTTGATCATAAACCTTCACTTTCCAATAACACCTTTGCCTCGAATTTAATTTTTTCCCTTCGTATCTAACTCGAGCGGAATTAGAAGATTTAATTCTGCCGGAATCCCATAGATCACCTATATTATCTTTTAATAATTTTATACTGCTGGATACTAAAATTCTGTAAGACGACTGGCTTAAGTTTCTGCCATCTTTTTTTGTTGCTTTCAATATCCAACTCAAATTCGGATTGACATTATCTATATTAATCGGGTTCGACAAATACTCGCATTGTAATTGAACTGCATTTAGACTTCCTTCAGATCCAGGGTTACAGAAAGATATATCCCCGATAGTAATCATAAATAAAATGAGCAATAGAAATTTTATTTTCATTCTTATTTCCTTTTAAGAAGATTCTCTTTAATTAAATAAAGTACAAAGAGCATTTATGCATTTGCTATTACCTTACTGTTTGCATTAAGTATACTATACAATAATTATTTAGCGGGCTCAAAGACCTGCTTAATTGCGTCCAAATATCCATAACCGAATTTTTTATCCGGTTCCAAATAACTACCCTCCGTCCATTCGTTCCAGGCATTAATGGTTATTAATTTTGGCTGGTCAGGATGTTCATCTAAGTATCCCTTTGCTTTAATTAGATATTTCTTAAATTTCTCAGGACCGGAATTCGTTATATAAGGAGTTTTAACAGATGCCGGGTACCTTGGATTGTTATCCCAATCGATTGAGACTTGCGGAAAATACGGGATATTAAATTTCTTGCTGTATGTCTTCCAAATATATGTACTTGCATCAGCCCATTTATCATAGTCACCTTCCGGTTTTACTAAATGAGCCCAAGTGTAGTTGGTAAAACTATCAAAGCCGAAATAATCCAGAACTTTATTCTGCCCTTTCACTAAAACATCGTTAGCAATCTTAATACTATTAGGTACAGCACTCCAGAGTATTGATTGTAAATGTAAGCCCGGAAATCCGGCTTCTACAGTCTTCTTCTCGAAATATTTCAGCGCTCTCTTTGTTGCTTCCGGTCCCCCTAATCCGTTTATTAGATTGTCAAGCTGGTATATCGCGAACACAGGTTTACCGTTGATTTTATAATATGAGGGCTTAGAAAAATATTTCTTTATTATTCTGTTCACAATATTTTTAAATACATTCATATTTACTTTACCTGTCCAATAAACTGAATCCTTTTTTGCGTCCTTATAATTCCAGTAGGAGGTGGCATTGTGGTTAGCCCACATTATGTAAAACTTCATTCTGTTATGATTGGCTTTTAAGAATCCGTTATTAAGGCAGTCTTCAAGCAGCGGTTTATCGTTAAACCAGTACCAATCGAAAATGAAAACGTTAACATCGTGCAAAACGGCTTCTTTGATTTTTTCGTCCATTACCTTAGGATCAGCTTCATTCTGATAGCCCCAAAGGGGAACTCTAGGTTGGTATTCTCCTTTCCCTTTGGGTTTTGCGTTCCAAACAGTTTCCCATTCGCCTTTTTTACCTGGAAAGATAAACTTCAGTCTCGGCTCATAATGATAGTCGGGCCAATAAAACGCGGCAATATCGTATTTACTTTTAGATAAATTATTTTTTACTAAAATTCCAGTATTATTTCGATTATTCTGAGGAAAAGAATTTTGAAGCGGGAATAATATCACAAAGAATAATATTAAAAATATTTCAAAAAATAATTTTTTCTCTACCATATTATGGTCTTCTTAATAATGAATTAATCAGCGATTATACTATCAGTCATTTTTAATTGATGTGATAATTTAATATTACTGCAGGAAGCTCCAATCTGTATATCATATTGCCCGGCTTCTACATGCCATGCTTTCCGGTTAACATCATAATATGCGAAATCAATCGGGTTTAGATTTAGGGAAATTGTTTTTGTTTCTCCTGGTTTTAGAAATACCTTTTTGAAACCTTTAAGCTGACGCAGAGGCATTTCCACCGATGGCTTCTCTTCATGTATATAAAGCTGTGCTACTTCTGCCCCTTCCCGATTTCCTGTATTCGTTAATTCAAATCTTACATTTATTGATCCGTTTTCGTTCTTAGTAATACTTAGATTCGAATACTTAAAAGTAGTGTAACTTAATCCGTAGCCAAACGGAAATTCCGGTTTTACATTTTTCGTAAGATAATATCTGTATCCTTCCAGAATACCTTCCTTATAATACACGAAATCTTTATTCTCACTTCCGATTGCATGTGAAGGTGAATCTTTTAATTCCTTGGGCCAGGTAAAAGGCAGTCTTCCTGAAGGATCAATATCTCCGAATAATGCTTTAGCTACCGCTGTGCCTGCCCGGCTGCCTCCGTACCAAGCCTCTAATACTGATGGAACATTCTCTATCCATCCTCCCAATACAAGCGGAGATCCGTTTATCAATACTACAATAGTATTTGGATTCTTCTTTGCTATATGATTTATTAACTCCTCTTGTGATTTTGGGAAATCTATGTTTATTCGGTCACGTCCCTCTGAATCCAAACTATGATCTATCCCGCCTACAAAAACTACAGCATCTGCTTGCTTTAATTCTTTATCTAGACTTTTTGTCTCTGCTTCTACATCCTTTTTATCTTTAGGTAATTGCCAGTCAAGATAGCAGCTTGCATCTCCGGTATTCTCGTGATAATCAATTCTTAGAAAAAATGGCTGCCCCTTAACCATCTGAACAGTTGCCGTACCTTCCCCTACTCCATTCTTTCCATTATTCGAGGTAACTGCTATTGGTGCGCCTCCTACTGGATCTACATACATTTGGGCATTATCATCAGCCTTTATTCTTAAAATATATGTACCTGTTTCAGGCGGAATTATTGTTGTCGTAAATTGCGCGCTAAAATTATCAGTATGAATTTTTTGGACATCCGGCGATCTCATCTCCCAGTTAAAATCAACATTTTTTTCAAACCTAGTAATAATAGGAGTCCCGCTTATCTCACCGTTATAATATTTTGCTGTAAATCCATTCTTTCCATCTACTGTCCTTAAATACTTTTCATTAATCGCTTGATAACCTCCAAGGGCATTGGCAGAAAAGTATTTGACTTTAACTTTTGGACCTGCAAGATTTTCAATTCCTTTTAATACTGTAACTTCATCCGGAGATCCGACCCATGAACTCCCACCAAGACCAGGGACACAAAATCTTTTGTTAGCATTCGGTCCCAAGACCAGTATGTTTTTGATTTTATTTCTATTAAGGGGTAAAACATTATTTTTGTTTTTCAATAAAACTAAGCCTTCCTCTGCCGCTCTAAGCTCAATGTTTTCATGAGCTGTAGTGTCAAATGTACCGGTTGCCTTTATACCTCCTTTTTCTAAATTTCCTGCCCAATCCATTACACTAAGTATTCTGCGAACCTTATCATTTATTACACTGATTGGAACTTTGCCCTCTTTAACTGCTTCAAGTAAAGGTTTACCGAAAAGCGAATTTTTAGAATAAGGTATTGCCATATCTAAACCTGCCATTGCTGCTTTAACTGTGGATCGTGTTCCGAATCCATCGGTTCGAACAAATCCTTTAAATCCCCATCTGTTTTTTAAGATATGCGTAATTAAATAATAACTGTCACTGCAAAAGGTATCATTTAGCCCATTTACTGCGGTCATGATTGTTTTTACATCTCCATCAATTACTGAGGCTTTAAATGCTGGAAAATAAATTTCATGAAGCGTACGCTTATCTACCATCGACATATAATTATTTCGATTCCAATCCCGATTATTGCAAACAAAATGCTTTACACAGGCGGCCACATGCTGGCTTTGAACCCCCTGAATAAAGGCAACAGCTAACTTTGCATCCAAATACGGGTCTTCAGTAAAATATTCAAAAAAGCGGGCTCCCAACGGATCCCGGTCTATATTAACCGCCGGACCTAACAGCATACCTATTCCTTTTGCCCTGCATTCCTTACCCATTGCGGTCGCCTCTTCCCTTAAAAGATTTGGATTAAATGAAGCTCCCATGCTTATACCTGCTGGATAACCGACAGGTCCGTGAGGTCCACGCGGACCGTCAGAAAACTGCATAATTGGAATTCCAAGCCTTGAAACACCTTCCATTCCTACGCGATCATCAGCACTACCAAGTAACATCTTTATTTTTTCTTCAAGCGTCATTTGTTTTATAATAGCTTCTACTTTTTCATTATTCTTTCTCGAATAAATGTCTTGCTGTGATCCCTTTTGAGCATAGCCAGAAGTACAAACTACTAACGTAATAAATAATGCAAACAATTTCATAAATAGTACTTTCTTTGTTTTGTAAAGAGTTTAAGAATTTTCAATAATCTTTTCTAATAGGACTAAAAATTCGTTTCCTGATCTGGTAAAATTTACATCCCAATTCTGAAACCTTGCAGCAATGATAACTTTAATATGCGTTGTTACCTCCGATACGAATACCGCAAAAACGATTGTCGTAAAGTCCGTAAATACTATCAGCAATTGCAACCATACTATCGTAAAATGAACATCTAGAATAATTTGAAAGTGAATTTATACTCAGGAATAAGATCCACCTTCTTAATATGAAGTTTATTACTTGCCGTAATCTGATTCAAATCTAATAATATTCCGTTTTGGGTAGTCTCTTCTTTAGCCCCTTCCAACCGGGGTGCGATGCGAAGCATTACACCATCTCCATTAAGCTGTTTTTCAAATCTCTTAAGACTTAAATTCCATGGCTTTCCCTTGTAATAACTATCCCCGATAAGCAGACCTTTACTGATATCAAAAAGCCGGCATATATTCCCGTCATAATCCACACTCATATAAATATTATTTAAACCCTTAAATTCGGCTTTATCCATCCGCACTACAGTTTTCTCTTCATTAACCGAATCTACCGAATATTTTAATTTTCTAGGTGCAGTTTCAAACGTGAATCTATCGAAAAGTCCGTCTTCCACCCCCTTAAGTGTTTGTCCGTCTGCTTCAATCTTTTCGCTGGAAGGGAACAGATCAAACGTAATCTTATTTTTTCCCAAGGAACATATTTTATAATCTTTGCCGTCCTCTAATGCAGGCTGACCGCTTAATACAAGCATTTTTTTATTCTTGCGATTTATTTCCGTTATATGTTCAGCATCTCCTTCAGTCAATAATACCAGATGAGATTTTTCTTTGTTTTTTCCGGTAATAATGATCTCGCTATTTCTTCCAGCCTTTAACGACCACGTATCTTCGCCTACTTTACTTCCGCCATTTATTTCAACATTAATAAGGTTTTTGGTCTCTAATTTAAATTCCGCATTACATCCTGAAATATCATGAAAGAATATCCATTGTTCACCGTTCCTAATTATTTTAATAAAAGGCCAGGCAGTTGCATAAACAAGTTTTACCCCGTTTGAAAGCTTAAGATTAAAAGGTATTATCGCAAAGTCGCCAGATTTAATATTAAGACTTTCATATTTCGGAAATTCCAAATTACCTTCGGAAGTTGTTATTTCAAAATGAATGTTATTCTTATCCGAGAGCGGGTGAATATTTCCGTAATTCATTGCGAAGATAAATCCGCTGTCATTATTAGATTTTGCTATTACTCTCAGTCTGTCATCTTCCGGATTAGTAACCGGATCAGATTGTTTTACCACTTCGCCGTCGGCATATTCGTCAACAAAGTTTTGAAGGAATAAATTAAAAGGCCGAAGGAAATAATAAGATGATCTGATATTTCCATATTCACCTATCGGCGCGTTAAAATCGTATGATATCAAAGGCAATCCGTAAAATTTAGGCATGAAACCGTATACCGGATGCATCGGATCACTTCCGCCGTGGAACATGTAATATCCCATAAAAGTTGTCGGCGTTCCCCCGAACAATCCCATCGCGGTGCTCAAATAAGAAGCTTCCGGAGGATTCGGTCTGAAATCTTCCCTGTCCGGTGAACCTGTTCCTATTTCGCAAAAACCGACCGGTACTTTTCCAATGAACTGATTTCCTTGACTGCTGAAAAGTGTAAGCGGAGAATTTTTTTCTCCGGGTGGGCCTAAATACATATAACCGCCGTATGTGGGCATAAATCTTTTTGTGGGTAAAGGTCCCGTTGCTCCCCATGATGTTACAGTATAAATTGGACTGAGCATTCCGGCTTCATGTGCAATCTTGTACAAGTTGTAATACTCTTCAGTATACTCATTACCCTTCGGCCCCTTGTAACCGTCATCCACTCCTCCTTGAAACAATGTATTCCAGCTATCTGGTGCGAGACCAAGCTCATTTTCGGGCTGGACCGCTATAATATTACCGCCCTGGTCCCAGAAATATCCCTTCAATTGTTCTGCCAGTTTGGTATAATATCTTTTTACGTAATTTAAGTAAGCCTTCTGATTGCTTCGTTCGGTACAAGGTTTACCATAAAACCACGCTGGCAAGCCACCTATTAATATTTCCGAATTATTAAAAGGTCCGGGTCTGAGGAAGATACGCATTCCGTGCTTTTTACATAGCTCGGCATATCGCCTAATATTGTTGCGCCCGGTAAAATCAAATTTACCCGGCTCCGGCTCTATCAAAGTCCAGTATATATAAGATGAAATTGTATTCAGTCCGGCGGCTTTCATCTTTATAATTGCGTCTTCCCATTCCGATTCCGGATAGCGCTGAGGCTGAAATTCTCCGGCTACAATTGACATGGGCTTTCCGTTATACTCAAAGTAATATGAATTTGCGCGGATTACATCGCCTTTAAGATTTTTTCCGCCCCAACCCTTGACTGTTGAATATTGAGGTCTTAGTCCTTTTCCTGATACATCAAGTTTATAAACATGCCCTTCTTGAGCAAATGAAAGTCTACCGGAAAATGTAAGAAGCAATCCGGTTAAAATTAATAATCTTCCGAGCATATTATTCTGCCTTTCTTTCCGTAGAACATTTTAATGTAATATTTTTTCCTGCCGGAGCTGTAAATTGATATTCGCCCAATTCATTTGTGTTGAATTTTAATTCTTTACCTTCCATTTTAATAAGATATTCCGAATCCGGATTTAATCCGCTTCCCCGGAACAATATATTTTTACTGCAAGATATTGTCATTTGAAATCCTTGAGAAGAATATGAGTTTACATTGCATAATAATGAATCCGCATCCGTAGTCAATTCAACAGGAATTGTTTCAGCTTCGTTAGAATTAAATTCGGATGTATAAACTGATTCTTTGGCATTCTTTAAATTATTAGCCGGACACCATATTCGCGGGCTTTTTAATTTAGTCATTCCTTTTCCCGATATTTTTAGTTTAACTTCTCCGTTTAATGATTTTACCGATTTTATATTGCCTTTTGAAACTGCTTCCGTTACAATAAACGAGTGCGTTTCAGTTTTCCATTTTCCGCCTGCCCTGGTTGTTCTTGCTCCCGCAGCAAAAACAAAGCAATAATTACCGTCTTTATCTTTAACAACCTGATATCCATCGCCTCCTAAAACCTGCAAATCGATAAACTCCGAACCGTCCCTTAACAACGGCAATTTATAGGATGAGAATCCCTTTACCACCAGTGATATTTTATTATGTCCGCCTTTGTAATTGAATGCAGCCCAATTATCTTTTGCTCTTATTATAGGAGGAAGATCTCGGATTAATTCACCGTGACTTACATGCACTTCAGGACCGAATATTTTCAAGTTTGTACCGGAAGTATCAATTCCCGCATCTGCCAATTCTTGATGAGAAAGACCGCAGCGTACAGCTTCCTGCATTGGTTCGATATATGATGAAGCATCGTCTCCGTAAGGCATTAAAATGCAATCCAGTTCTATTGAGCTTCCTGCTTTTATTACGTCACTCTGAATTAAAGGAACAAGTACCAGTTCGGTTTTATTACCTTTATGTCCGATGGCGGAAAATCCTACTTTATTAAATGCTTTTCCGTTAAACTTCCCGGTTACTCGGTGCAGTATTAATGCATCGTTTCCACCTATATAAGGATAAGCGCAAAAGAAAGAATTAAAAGAACGCAGCGGTTCTCCTAAAGCACTCCATTTGTCATTATATTTTAATTGCTTAATTTGAATTTTTCCTTGGGGATTCAGCCATACAATTTTTTTCCAATGGGCCTTTAGTATGTAAGATCCCTTGTTAAGAAGCCGGAAGTTTTTCTTAACATCCCCCTTTATCTCAACATCATGTTTGCGGGACTATTATTATTAAAACTCGGCCAAACCGATATCATGAAATGCATATTATTTTCATGTATAAAATCTACCATTTCCTTTGGATTCGGATGCGTGTAGGCACGAAATAGATGCGAGCCCATCATCCCTTGCGGCCAGTAATGAAAATCTTGCACAACCACATCGATAGGAATTTTTCTGGATCTGTATCCGTTTACTAGTCCCTCAATATCTTTCTGAGTAGCCGGAATAGTATTGTCTTTTGACATTGCCTGACTGTGAAATAATCCGTAAGCCCATTTTGGCATAAGCGGCGCATTTCCGGTAATCATCCGGTAGCCGACTATCTGCTCATCCATCGACGGACCGTATATAAAATAATAATCAATGGCGTTTCCAAGAGTGAAATGCCATGATACTTCCTTCGCGGGTTTATGCGGAGGGATCCAGTATAGTTTCATTATTGAAACGCCTGGTTGGTCGGCGTTATATTCAACTTTTATATTATAATCGGTATTTGCTTTTAACCATATCTTTCCGCTATCGTAACATTTATTATGAACAAGCCAATTCTCAATAACCATCTTTCCGTCTATCCACAGTCTTATTCTGAAATCGCTTTTAGTATAGAATGTATAATAGCCTGTCTTGTCAAGGGTTTTTATCTTGCCTGTCCACCTTACCGCATAGGCTTTGGGATTAATAGAACCTACCGGTTTTTCAAGCCCCCAATTAAAATTAATGCAGCTATCTACGCGAACCTGCTTAAGGTCGGTAAAATCTTCATTTTGGAAATATTCCCCGCGTAAACCATGTTTATCTTCGTTCGGAGTA
Source organism: Bacteroidota bacterium (assembly GCA_021778375.1). Taxonomy (GTDB): domain Bacteria; phylum Bacteroidota; class Ignavibacteria; order Ignavibacteriales; family Ignavibacteriaceae; genus FEN-1297. Next base: position 1,365 of record JAJYCM010000002.1, on the reverse strand, counting down.
AAAAACTGTGTTGAGGGAATTATTTTTATTTTAGGCCATCCCTGGAAAAATCCTTCTGAGGCATTATTCCAGAACAATAAATAACCTTTGTTTGAATAAATTACAGGATTCGATTTGGTAGTATTGTTTTGCCATAGCTCCACAGTTTGCCCTTTGAAATTCATATATCCGTGCATTTGTCCTCCCAAGCCGTAAAAATTTTCATCGGGAGGACTTAAAAATTTCTGCTTAAAATTGTATAAGATATCGATTTTCATCCTCTTAGGATGCATCACCTTTCCGCCGCTAGGAACCTCCTGTAAAAGAGTCTTTCCGGTCTTGTCATAGAAACTTACTGCACCGCTTTCTTTGTTTACAATCACCTGTAATTTATCAGTATGCAATATTATCTCGTCTTTTTCCTGTGTTATGTTGAAAGGAACTTTACACCATTGAAATCTCGCAACGGCATGACTGTCCATCTTTTCCGGCAATTTGTCTTTCGGCGTATATATAACCCGTATCATCTTATCCGTACAGACCTGCAGTTTCAGCAGACCGGGTTCCGTTTTAAATAACACACCGTCTTCCTGTTTAGTGAAAGACTTCACAGGAATTTTGGGCGACGGTAATACAAGGCTATTAAATATTGTAACGAATAACAACAATATTGGTAGACGCTTGATCATTTATAGTTCCCCCAACTTAAAGAAATAATTTTAATATTTTATTTTATTACGGCCTGATACACTAATGCAATAAATTTCTCTCTTATCTCGTTATAACTGTTCGGACTGCCCTGAAGAACAAGTTGAGCAACAATTTTGTTTACCGGATCAACCCAATATAATGAACCGAAAGTACCGCCCCATCCGTATGAGCCTTCAGGAATGGGGATTTGAATGCTTCCGGGTTTTGAAATAATCTCAAAACCTAATCCGAACTTATCTCCTCCTTTGGGAATAAAAAGACTGCCGCATTCCAAATCGCCTATTTGATTTTCCGTCATCATCTTAATAGTAGTTTCGCTTAAAAGACGTTTACCGTTTAATTCTCCGCCGTTTAACAGCATCTGCAGAAATAAAGCGTAATCATAAGCAGTTGATGAAAGCCCGCCTCCGCCCATAAACAATGTACCGTTTGAATTTGGATAGGATTCATTTACTTCGGTTAAATGACCGGGTTTGATCATCATATAAAGTTTTTCAAGGCGCTTGTATTTATCTTTAGGCAAATAAAAGTATGTATCGTTCATACCAAGGGGCTTAAAAATATATTTCTGAAAAAATTGATTCAAGCTCAATCCTGAAACAACTTCCACCAGTCTTCCGAGTACATCAACGCTATAACCGTAATTCCATTTTGTGCCGGGTTGAAATTCGAGTG
>JAJYCM010000103.1 GCA_021778375.1 Bacteroidota bacterium | reverse complement strand
ATAAGGAGTTATATCAACTTCCTGTGCAAAAAGATTTGACGTCTGAAATATCAAAATCATTAAGAGCAATATTGGAAGTAATTTCTTCGCCATCATCTTTTGATTTTCTATTTTGCTTTTGAAGTTAATCTCTAACATTCGAAGGCTTGTTTAAGCCGTCAACGCCAATGTTTCGCTAGCCGGATCAACAAAATCCTGAAACTCACCAAACAAAGTCGCAGATGTCGCCCGGTTTATTTTTACCTTAACATAACTTCCCTCTTTGATGTTTTCATCAAAAGGAAAAATTACAACTTTATTCGTTCCGGTTCTGCCCGCTAAAAATTGTTCTGATTTTCTGCTCAATCCTTCAACTAAAACTATTTCTTCTTTGTTTAACATTGCCTGATTAACTTCAAATGAAATTTGCCTTTGCAGTTCAATAATTTCCTGAAGTCGTTTTGATTTAATATCCTCCGGTACATCGTCATCCATTTTGAATGATTTTGTCCCTTCCCGCGGAGAATACTTGAACATATAAGCGCCGTCATATTTAACCTGCCGCATAACGTCAAGAGTCATTATATGGTCTTCATAACTTTCTGTCGGGAATCCGGAAATTATATCAGTAGAAAAACTAACACCGGGAATAATTTTTCGGGCTTTATCAATCAAACCCAAATAATACTCAATTGAATAAGTCCGGTTCATCAATTCTAAAATTCTATTTGAACCCGATTGTACCGGAAGATGAATGTAATTACAAATATTTTGGTGCTCGGCAATTGTGTAAAGAAGCTTATCGGATAAATCCTGCGGATGTGAAGTTGTAAATCTAATTCTCATCCTTCTGTCCACCGCTGCACTGGCAGCAAGAAGATCGGCAAAATCATTACCGTTGTCCAAATAAGAATTAACATTTTGCCCTAACAAAGTAATTTCTCTAAATCCTCTTTCCGAAAGAAGCATAATTTCGTTTACTATCGAATTTAATGCACGGCTTCTTTCCCTGCCGCGTGTAAAGGGAACAACGCAGAAGGAACAGAATTTATCGCATCCGCGCATTACGGAAATCCAGGCTTGCAATCCATCTTCTCGGTATGGAATAATATCGTCATAAGTTTCCGTTCGTGAAAGTTTGACCCCAATTCCCTTTTCACCGTTAAAAGCAACGTCGATTAATTCCGGTAGCCGGCGGTATTCATCAGGTCCAACTACAAGATCGACGATCTTCTTCTCTTCAATTAAATCTTTTCGAAGCCGCTCAGCCATACAGCCAAGTACGCCCACTATAAGATCAGGGTTTTGACCTTTTAATGTTTTAAAATTTCCAAGACGACCGTAAATTCTTTGTTCGGCATTATCTCTGATGCTGCATGTATTCAGCAAAACTACATTTGCTTTTTCTGCGTCTGAAGTAATTTCATAGCCATAGTTTTTAAGAATGCCCATTACCAATTCCGAATCGGCAACATTCATTTGGCAGCCGTAAGTCTCAATATAAACGCTGTTCTTATTCATTGATATTCAGATATTTCAAGTCTAATTTACTTTTTCATCCTTCGTAACCGGCACAAAGCCAAAGTGCTGATTTTGAGGGGCGTCAATGACGATTTCTCCAAATCGAGCTTCAAACTTTTCAATATTTTCCTTTAATGCTTTCATCAACATTTTTGCATGCTGCGGAGTTGTAATTATCCTAGCATGAACTTTAGCCTTCGGCACTCCGGGAACTATTCTTGTAAAATCGATTATGAATTCCGCTGGCGAATGGGTAATAATTGCCAGATTGGAATAAATTCCTTCTGCTTCCTTTTCACCCAGCTCAATGTTAATTTGTTGTTCTTGGTTCTGATTCATGATATTCTTTGTTTCTTGTTATTTTATAAATACTCTTGTAATTTCGACGACCGAACTTAAACCTTCGAGGTTTTCCTAAACCTCGAAGGTTTTTTCCTTTTCGAAGCAGGAAGAAATCTCATACATAGCGCTTATATCTCATATCTAACATGGGATATCTCAGTCGATGACTCCTTCGATATGACACAAAAATATACCTGTTATTTCGAATCCGGCTTTAGCCGGTGAGAAATCCCACAAATAGCTGATACCTCATATCTAATCTCCCCGCAAATAGCCCTATAATACCTCAGAAACTTTAATGCCGAAATTACCCGCCCGTTATGAGCTCCCAATAATTTCGGCATTAGAATTAAATTTTATTTAAGCTTCAATAGATATTATTTCCGAAGCTTATCAGCCTTATCCATAGCATCGGTAGCTTTCTTTTCATATCCTAAAGTTGCATAGACCTTACCGAGAAGTTCCCACATATTCGGGTCGTCACTTTTCATGCTTGCAACTTTTTCTAAATACGGCAATGCTTTGACATATTTTTCTTTGAAAGGAGCAGTTGACGTATCGTTTTTTGCATCCAACTCTTTTTGAATATCGCTTGCCCACTTTACATAAGTTACTGCAATATTATAAATCGCGTTTTGGTAATTAGGGTCAATCTCAATAGCCTTTTTAAATTGTGTCTCTGCATCCTGATAATCTTTATTGCCGAGTAAAAGAACGCCATAATTATATCGATAATATTTATTATTAGGATCTTGCTCAACACCAGCTTTGAAGGCGTCAATTGCTACGTCAACCTTATGAGCGCCGATGTATGAGTTGGAAAGATATAATAAAAGATCTGGATTATTAGGATAAAGTTTTCTGCCTTCCAGAAGAACTGTGATTGCCTTTTCATAATAACTCATTTCTTGAACGCTATCCTGCACATCATGAGAAGTAGCATACTTTGTTTTGAAAGTTACGGCTTTGTTGTAGTAAATTTCTCCAAGATATTTATAACCATCAACTGATTTTTGCTTATCTATTAACATTTGAAGGGGGGCAATAGCGTTATCATATTCTTGCGCGCTTAAATAAACAAAAGCTAAGTTCTTAAATGCGTCGACTGAATCAGGCTCCAATTCGGTAGCTGTCTTAAAGGCATTGATCGATTTATCATACAAAATCTTCATGCTATCCTTATCGGTTGTGCTGTTTCCTTTTTGAAACAAAGCAACACCTTGATTGAACGATTGTGCCCAGAAATAAATTTTAGATTGGTCGATATCTTTAGCATACAGATTGCTAATTGCCAGAGATTTTGCGTAGGAATCTATAAGTGTAGGATAGTCGCCTTGCTCACCGCTAACAAGACCTAGTAAATAGTATCCTTCATCGCTCTTAGGATTTTTTTCTACTTCTTTTCTAAGTGAAGCAAGAGCTCTATCGTAATTTTTCTGTTGAATATATAATTTTGCGCTTGTCAGCTCAGTTGAGGCGCATTGAAACCCCGTTATTGCTAATCCTAAAAATAGGACAGCAATCGTTAAAAGTTTAGGACGGTTCATTTTTTCTCCAATTATCTTATCAATTTTTGAAATGAAAGTTAGCACATATTAAAAATATAATCAAGAATATAATTTGCAATTGAACGTAAAACCTCCGAGGTTTACGTCGATTCAGTTGTCATTTCGACTGATCCGCCGCGGCGGACTCGAAGGATAAATCCCCTGTTAAGCGCGGTACCCAAATTAATAATGGGATATCTCAGTCGATGACTCCTTCGATATGACACATTACTATTTGTCATTTCGACGACCGACAGGGAGGAGAAATCCCATTCATAGCGCTAATACTGATTATGATATAAAATAATAGACAGTGGTATATAAATAAAAAACCCGCCATAACTTATGTCATGGCGGGTTAATTATTTTATATAACCGTTTAACAGATCATATTACTTTAGCAGTACTAATTTCTTTACTGCTGTGAAGTTATTTGATTGTATGCGGTAGATATAAACACCACTTGATAGTGTGGATGCATTAAACTGTACACTGTAATGTCCAGCCGCTTGCGTTCCGTTTACAAGTGTTGCTACTTCCTTTCCAAGCATATCATATACTTTAAGTGTTACTAAGCCTGCCTTAGGCAAATCGTACTTAATTAAAGTTGTAGGATTGAATGGATTTGGATAGTTCTGCATAAGTGAATATACTTTTGGCAATGCGTTATCAGTCTGTGCAATGCCTGTTACAGGGTTAATGGTTACAGGTGCGCTTTGACCGTAGATATTACTATTAGTATTGTCGAATACATAGATAACCAAATTGCCGCTTGCGCCGGAAAGTGTTCCGGTAAAGTTTGTTGGTCCGTTAATTACCTTTGGATTTGATCCAATATTGAATCCACTTGTCTGGTTGGATGAGACATTAACTATAATATTCTTCGGTGTGTAACTAACATTATAGTATTTGTCGCGTGGAGTTACAGTGAAATTCAATGCTCCGGTTGCTAGCAATGTATCAGGAGCTGAGACTGACCAGAAACCATATGACATATCGGCGTCTAAAGGTTTGAATGTTACACCTTGCGATGCTGTTGCCATAAAACCGCCACCGCTGATTGTTACAGTGTTTGTGCTGTCAACTACGAACTTATGTAAGGTGAACGTAGCCTGTCCCTCAACGAATGCTGTGTCTTTAATATAGTTTGATCTCCAACCGGTAGTTTTGACATACTGACCTCTGCTGTTCCAATAGGAGAAGTAGAATGTAGTATCACTTGTTGCGATTGGACTGAAAGCTGTGTGATTCAATGTCAAGTTTTGACCGTTTGAAACATAGGTGTATATCCTGTGTCCTAATGAATCATAAGCTGTAACCACTACTTTCACACTATCGCCAGCATTATGCACTGAATCTGCAGCTGCAATTACTGCAGTGAACGATCTCAATAGACCTGTAGGTATTGAGTATACTATTGAAGTATCAGTGAAAAGGCCAAGCGTTGCATAAACCTTCTGTGTATCTGCACCAGCTGCATAAGCAGTAAATGGGAATGTCATATCAAGTGTACCACCAATACTTGCTATACCTGCTTTGCCTGATATCGTGTATGTCTTCGTAACAGAACCTCCACGGTTGTGACCGGTTGTAACTGTATCTGCAGTTAATGCAGATGAATCAGCAGTAATCTGGCCCGAAGATGGTTTGGTGAATGATGGTGTGTTCCCGCGTGAATTACCACCAGCTAAACCCCAATCAATGTGGTTGCCATAGGTATCCTGTTTTTCAACAGTCAATGTTTGGCTCTGTCCGGCAACCGCAGCAGTATCTTTGGCAGGTGTTATAACAAGCGCCGCATAAGCTGCTGGTGTAACCCAAACTGGCACCGAACCGGTTACAGCTGAATTAGCTGCCGCCCATGATTTCACATTATCAGTACCGCTCTTTGTACCTGAATAGACTCGAGTTTCAGCAACACCTAAAGCTGGATATACAGTATCGGCAGCTGTAGTATCAGTAGCGCCAATAAATTTTGTAATTCCACTTGTCGAAAAATATAATGCATAACTGCTCCTTGTAGGAGCAATCTTATCTGAACTAGATGGAGCATCAACTGGGTTGCCGTAAGCATCTAAAACCGTATCGGCAATATTTATGAAATTAGAGTATTTCGATGCTACAACCGAACTGTCACCAATCGCAATTGCCAATCGTCCGTTAAGACGCCCGGCTTGTACTGGAACTATAATTGGCTGAGCCGTAGTAAATGATGCAGGTACGTTGCTACGATTTTGAATTGCGATGGTATTTGAATAGCTACCTGCTGTTGCAAGAACTGAATCTAGGTTACTTACGTTTGTTGAAACAGTATAAGGAATTGCTACACCTATTGCAGTCTTAACTTGATTAGGATATTGGGCTTCTGTAATTGAGGTTGTCAACACCGGGGTTCCCAGTGCTGTGCCTTTGCCTAATACACCGTTAATAGCAAAAGCAATATCTGTAGTTGCGGAAGCATTAATCGGGTTACCATAAGTATCACGGAGGAATCCGCGTGCGTATACTGTGGTTCCGGCTGCAATTGTTTCACTTGCTTGAGAACCGCTTGCTGTACCTGAGTAATCAACTATTACTCCACCAAGAGCGCCAGGATTGATAACAATCGCGCTTTTTTGAGAAGCTGTACCTGATGTAAATAGCAAGGTATCTGCGCCAGTAAAGAATTTGCTGGGTGTAAATGTTGTGCTAGTTATGCCTGCTGAACTTGTAGCAGCGAGAGCTGAGAATGTACCGCCGTGTGGCGTATTCTCTTGAGCCACTACAGTAGCTGCATTAACTGGGTTAAAATTTGCATCGGTTACAGTTAAGGTGGCTGTTATAGTTCCGTTTACATTAATCGTACTATTGTTTAGACTGACCGAAATATGAGCTGCTGTATTCGATGGATTTACAACAATGGTACCAGATGTTAAAGTACCACCAGGTGCAGTAAATACAAGATTAATATTTTCTGCCCTTGTATAAGTTAATGCTGTCCATGCATATGTATCAACGCCGGGGGCTCCTATTGTAGCTGTTTTAGTTATAGTAGCTGTACCTGCGAGTGTACCATTTCCAGGCGTACTAGTACCATCTAAAACTGCGGCAACGCCAATGGTTGTAGCTTTATCATTTGGAACATTACCAAACTTGTCAGTAAAGCTTAATGTCGCTGTAATATTGGTTCCGGCTACAACAGGAGTTGTCGGAGGTGTAGAAAAAGCCGCTGTATAAATAGAACCTGGTAGAAGCACAAACTTTGTACCTAAATTTGCTCCAGATGTACGAACTGCTCCATTACCAACCGCAAAAAATAGATTATCAAAAGTTGAGCTATCACTCATGACTGAAGCTTCCTTAATGGCTTTAATATATACGCCAGCAACAGTGAGAGTATCTGCGTTGCTATATCCGACAGGTCCGGTAATTTTGATATATAACGAATCCCCAGTAGCGTTTACGCGAGCGCTATCTGCTATAATGGCTCCATTTACAACTACTTTGTAAGGTCCGCTATTAGCAAATTGAAAATACTTATTCGCAAAGCCGATCGCAACTGAATCACTTGAAGAAGTAAGAGTATCAGAAACGGCTATCTTGAAAGTCGGCATTACTACAGAATCCTGCAGACTTTTATTCTGAAGATTCACAGAGAATTTTGCCCCTGCGCCAACCGTGTCTACTGTCTGACCATAAGAAGTTGAAACACCTAAAACTCCCATGAGCAAGAAACCCATCAGGACTGATAATCCGCTGATTCGCAGACTACCGAATTGTTTCTTAAAATTTAACATGTATCCTCCTTGGATAATAATTTAGAACTAACTTAAGAATTTGAATAACAAAATTGATTACATTTAGACCGGAATAAAATATTTTCATATTTATTCTCTCTAGAAAGAAAGGGTGAGGACTAAGGCGGTAAAGTTCTTAACATATTACTTTCTCCTGTTCCATTACTTAGAAATTATATAGATTATTTATTTTTAACTCAAATTTTAGTGAGTAATATATTTATTATTTTACTAGAAGTCAAACAATTATTCAATTTTAACAGTTTTTTAAAGGCAATTTAACTTTAAAATAATCTAGTACTTCGATTAAATACCTAGAGAGAAAATAAAATGTTTTAATAAAGGAATTTGATTTGACTCGAAATGGGGAAAGTTTATTTAATGCTACCACCTTGATTTCCGCCCACCCCTCCATTCAAGAGGACTCATATATGTTTCTGTAACCTTCATTAAATATCAAAATTTAGCTTATCTAATATAAAGAAAAACATTTAATAAAATCACGAGCTAAAATAAAATTATTTTTATTAAAGATGCAAGCGATTTTTAAATAAAAATTATTATTTCTTTTTCCCCGCATTATTCCAACCTTCCATTCTATCACCCCAGTTGTCTAATTTTAATTTAGCCGTCTCTTATTTAATATCATAATTTAAGCCAATCTAATTGTTTGAATTTTTTAATATAAATAAATTGCGTTCAATTAATTACTATGTAATATTTTCATCTTACATGAAAACTTTACTGCTTTTATTACAGAATAGAATTTATGTTCTACTGTCATTTCGAATCCGGCCCTGCCTGCCGAGACTGTTGCACAACTCCAAAATGTCATTTCGACGACTGACAGGGAGGAGAAATCCCACGAATAGTTCTGGTGATCGAATTGAACATGGGATTTCTCCTTCGAGTGCGCCGCGGCGGATCAGTCGAAATGACACTCTCTATCCTGGATATCGTTTTCTCTAAAACGGATCCTTCGATATGACACCCTCTATCCTGGATATCGTTTCGCTACTCTATGGCTTTTTTTTTCGTTTAGTATTTTTTTACTAGTATGCTAAACCGCTGGCACTTAAAATAATGAATCACATATCTAGCTTAATACATCCGCAGAGCGGCGACACATTAGTAGCTGATCAACGAAAGAAAAAACATTAAAGCTCCGGAGGAGCGACACATAATTTAAATTTTATTTGTCATTATCTATCAGATGGATATCGCAAAATGTCACTTCGTCTGCCACGACAGAAATTCCGGAATATTGTCCTTCCTTTTTCCTTGAACTTGCGGCTTGCCGAGAAACTTCCTATGTTTTACTTCATACCGATTATTTTTTATTAACCCCGAAGGGGTGATAGTATTGTAGAAAAATATGATGAAAACAAATTCAGCCCCGAAGGAGTGACATTATTGTAGAGGTGATACTGTTATAGAAAATTATGTCCAAAACAAAATCAATCATGCCACTCCTTCGGAGTTTTAATTTTATGATTGTCTTCTGTGCTATAATACTGTCATCCCTTCGGGATTTCCCCTTTTAATAATGCAAATATATTATTTGCTGATTTTACCCAAAGGGATATTATATAATGAGAAACCTCCTAGGTT
>JAJYCM010000102.1 GCA_021778375.1 Bacteroidota bacterium | reverse complement strand
ACCGGGGACAACAATATTATGGCTAAAATTAATTGGCAATTTATTTCCGGAAAAACTTTCTGCAATATCCCATTTACCATTTAAATTAATGTCCTTTCTTTGTCCGGTATTAGTTGTTTTACAGAAAGTATATGAAAAACTAACAAGAATAAAAAAGATTAATAAATATTTTGATTTCATATATATATTCCTAATAATTATAATTTAAATTACTATTTAAGACGTTTTATCTTGGACATTGAGACATCTCTATTTCGTTTTTTCCAAGGTTTTAGAATATGAGGAGATATTGATCAAGTTAAATTTGTATAAACTGTTAAATATTTTTGATTACTTCCATAGCTAAGATAATTTTTATTAAATAAGAACCTTATATTATAGGTTCCATCTTCATTATCATATAATAAAAATTTGTTTCTTAAAGATAATGTTGTATTACTATCATCTTTTAGATTTAGATTGTACTTCTTACATCAAACACTTCACCGTGATCTGTCCAATTTATCAAATCGTCCGATGAAATACACATATAATTATAAATGTTCCAAGCATGCTGATTATTTCTATCGTGTGAAAACAGACATAGAACCTTCCAATATATACCAGTGGTGCCGGATCAGCTGTAAAACACTGATAGAAAATAATCTCATTACTTTTGAGATTGATATATTAATTAAAAACAACAAAAAAAACGGTGATTAAAAAAACTTGGTCATCATTTTGAATACCTGTTCGCTCTAAAAAAATTTAATTCACTATGTCAACAGGTCTAAATAAACCATCACTATTAAATTTTACTTTTAAAATAGATACCTTTTGCCAAAACGGTCCGCTATCGGGATAGCACCAAACAGTAGCATACCATTCATTATTAGGACCTTTGAAATAAGAATTATTACCACCAAATCTGACACCACAGAATCTATCGCCGTATGGTCCGTAAATATTATCCGCAATTCCTACCATACTGTCATAACTTGTCTTTCCGTCCGAATGAACGTTCCAATCCGCAGATGTCAAATAATATTTACCGTTTCTTTTGAACAAGAAAACTCCTTCATACCCTATATATGGATAGTTCTTAGCTTTAAGGCTTCTAAAGGGTTCGGCTAAACCACTCATATCATCTTTTAGTCTTGCAATTAAACCACCTTGTTTTAACAAGTAAACTTTTCCATCATCATCTTCAAATAAATCCGAATCAAAACCATCTGTAATTGGAGCAGCTGGTGAAATATCTTTATAAGGACCTTCTGGTTTATCCGAATACAAGAGGCTAATACCAAATGAGTGGCCGGGAGTCGAATGACTTACAGAATAACAAATCCAATATTTGCCTTTTATATAATGAATTTGAGGAGCGAAAATTCCGCGTGCCGGTCCTCTTCCAGCAAAAGTGCCGAATTCATTTTGCCATGTACCGTTCTTCTCAAAAGTCCAAACATAGCCGAGCGATTTCCAATTTTTAAGATCAACCGATCTAAACACTTGAATACCCTTGCTTATCAGCCATGACTTGGGGCCGGGAAGCATAAAATCTTTGTCGCCGGTAGTTCCTGTCATATAATATGCACCGTCTCCCCCTTTGCATATTTCGGCATCTCTCATCATTACATCAATAACAGGCTGTGGCTTTTTATAAGGTGAATCCATATTCAGCCATTCAGAGTTCATAAGCTTTATGTTAAACAAAACATCACCCGACTTATTCTTAAAGTGAATTGCATACAAATTTTCACCAAGGTTTTCTGGACGCCTCGGACCAATAATAAAATTTTCCGGTTTTGTTGTTGGTTTGTTGGAAGCTCCCCATTGCAGACCGTTGACAAAAATTTCCAAAGGACCGCTGTGGCTAATCTCAAAATAACTGTTGTTAAGAGATTGTGGAGAAACATTTCTTTCTATTCTGATCCATACTTCCTCGATTTTTTCATCGGTTATTTTTTTCGACAATTCCTCAAGATCAGTAGCCTTTTCCCAGCCGGAATCATCGTGGTTTAGAAGCTTCCAGAAAATGTCACCTCCGTCAGGTGGAGTTACTAAATATCTAATTTTAAGCTGATTCAGCAATAATGTTTTGGGTTGCCCTTTAATTTTATTATAGGGAACTAATAATATTATTATTGATAAGAAACAAAGTGATTTATAAATGTTTTTCATCTCAGTTTATTTTTTTATAGGATTAATTTTACACTTGCCCAACTAATTTTATATGAAATTTCTAAAAATGATTTATACAATTCCGGAATTAATTTTTCAAGGCCTAAAGCATTTTGAAAATAAATTTATACTTCGGCTCAAAATATACTTCCCGAATATACAGTTTGCGGCATTCGGTTATTTAAATAATATCTAATGAGAAACCGATGACTCGAATCGTTTTTTATGAATGTTAAACCGTTTAATATGATCATCGCCGGCAAGATGAACAAAAGGGTGATATACTTTTTCAAAATTAAAACTCCTTAATTAATAACTTTTATACCATTGGGTACTTTATAATTAGTTTCGATTTTTCCGTTTACTAATCTTTTAGCGCTTACGCTAATAATTCCGTAAGGAGTAGGGAAGGTACCTTTTACCCATTTTAAGTCTCCCAGGTTGGGTTTAATTTTTACAACTTTAAATCCGGGTTCTACCGGCTTAATCCCAAGTATATGCTCCGATAGCCATGGAGTTGGTCCGGATGCCCAACCGTGGCAAAGACTTAGCCTGTACCCGACATAACAGTAGTTTCCGTAATCTCCATGAATATCGTGTTCTCCTTTTTTTGTTAACTCATCGATACGTGATGCGTTCTTCATCCAACTGAGATCAAAGTCTTCCCAAAATGTGGTTGCTCCCATTTTTAACATGCCCCCCCAATATTTTCTTATAACATTCAGACTTCCTTCTATATCTCCCGCCATTGCTCTTGCTTGAAGGACATAATACCCGTAAAAAGTCGATAACTTCTGCGTAGGATCTACCGCTAAAACATCTTTATCCAATCTTGAAGGATTTTCCATTCCGGCTAATACCATTAATGCTGCAGCTTGTTTACTGTTTCCTGGATTCGGAACATATTTCTTCAAACGATTTATTGCATCCTGACATAGCTTTTCTTCCTGCGGAGATTCCAGTACACCACATAAATATGATCCTTCCTGAAACGTTTTTATCAGTAGGGCTTGTAAACCGGCATGGATTACTTTAGGATCTCCTGAGGTTGGCCAATCCAAAAATCTCATTCCGTTTAGATCTTCCTGATTATCCGGCCCTATAAACTTCGCAAATTGTTTAAGAAGCTCGAGAATATAATCTTTGTTTTCTTCAAGATATCTTTTGTCGCCGGTGTACATATAATAATCATGCTGAATAATCAACCACCACATTGAATATGAACTAATTCCGTTCATCCAGTTAGGAAGAGGTGTGTTCGATTTAGCAAGATTTAGACTAGATTTAATAATATTATTTGCGCCGAATGCCGAAAGGATTGTCATGGTTTCAGGATGCATATCTCCAATCCAGACCAATCGGTCTCTTTTGATACCGTCCCATAAATAATTTTGCATACATAGATTTACTGTATAAGCGCCGGTTTCCCAAATCTTATTCAAGAGTGTATCGCTGGAAACAAAAGAACCTTTATATTCTAAATCTCTATATGTAAATATTGCCCTTAAAGCCAATATAGGTACGCTTCTATTCTTATCTAAAAAATCGATCCTAACAAAACGAAAACCTGTATTTCCCACATCCACCTTGCCCAGCCAAGGTGCAGAAATTTTGAAATCTCTTACGGAATGGTCATTCGTTGCATCATGCACACCGCCTGTATCGCTCATTGCCTCACCGACGGATTCACCGAAACGGACTCTGAATTTAGCGGGTGTTTTTTCTTCCATTTGTCCTAACATTATTTGTATTCCACCGTAGAGTTCTGTCCCAAAATCAAGCAGAATACCCGGTGATTTTCCGTTATTAATCATTGTACAAAAATGTTTATTCTCTAATGTTACCTGCTGGGTATGCTGCGTAATAAGATAATTTGAATTAGTAATTTCGGATTGATCCGAATTTTCTGATTGCCAAACAATCCTTTCCGGATAAACAAAAGCTCTGACCCTCGGATCCGGAATTACTTTATTTAATTGTTTGTCCCCCTGCAAAGGTTCCGGAAGAAATTTATTTTGTTCATGAGTCTGAGCAAATTGTTCTAATGGGTGGGACAATATCAGGACAAAAAACAATATCGGAATAAACTTAATTAGTTTATTTAAATTGATCATGATTACCTCTTTATATGATGGGACCGTGGTTAAATAATTTTATTTATTGATTTTATGTCTATTTCATAATCACTTTTATTCCATTACCGCTGTAATTAATAACCTTATCGGGTTTGGTTTCCGGCTCAAGACCTGTACCGTGATTTTTACTAACGATTACAATTTGGAACGTTCTCTCGTCAAGCATTCCTGGATATGACCCCTGACGTTTCCCGATTATTAATGTCTTATTTTTGTCATCCCATTTGAACGGGATAATACTGTATTCTCCCTTAGTATAATTATATGTTATGCCGTCATCCTCGTATAGATTAAAACTTCCGTCAGAACCGGGATATATTCTTAACTCAATCGGATCAGCTGGTTTTTCCATTGCATATTGCAAGAATGGACCCATCGGCAATATTGAACCTGACCGTACATAAATAGGCATCTTTTCCAATGGAGCGTCTGCTGTTATAGTTTTGCCGCCTTCTTGTTTTTCACCCGTCCAGAAGTCATACCAAAATGTTTTTGGCAGATATAATTCTCTAGTCCTAGCTTCGAATTTCGTTACGGGGTTTATTAATAGATCCTGTCCGAACATAAATTGATCGGTTATATCAGCTACCTTCGGGTCATTTTCATAGTCCATTACTAATGCCCGCATCATATTCCGACCGTGTTCAGTTTGATCCCATGCAAGAGAATAAGTATAAGGTAAAAGTCTGTAACGAAGATTATCATACTCAGTCAGTATTTTTTCAGCTTTCTTTCCAAAATCATAAATTGCCGTCTTTCCTGTAGCTCCGTGAATGCGGAATATTGGACAGAAAGAGCCGAACTGAAACCAACGCACAAAAGTCTCCCTATAGACCGAATCGTTTGGGTCCCTACCATTATAATCTTTGTAATGAGCGAATCCTCCTCCAAACCCTCCTATATCAGTAGTCCAATAAGGAATACCCGAAAGTGTAAAATTTAATCCTTCAGGTATTTGATGTTTTAATGTCCAAAAATCCACACCTATATCGCCGGACCAAACTGCTGAAGCATATCTTTGCTGTCCGACAAAGCCGCATCTTGTTAAGATGAATACTCTTTTATTGGGACTGGTTTTGAGCTGCCCCTCATACACTGCCTTCGAATTCATTAGTGAATATTCATTGGCATATTGAAGTGCGTGCGTTTCGCCTACGGTCGATTCCCGCCACCAGTCATGTATTACAAGATCTTGATTAGGTCCCTCTGAATCATCAAGCCACCATGCATCAATACCAAGAGAGTATAAATATTTATTTATTTGATCCCAATACATTACCCTAGCAGCGTTTTTCCAGGGATTGTACCAACTAAAATTATTATGGTCATAAAGAATAAGCAGATTACCTGAATTCTTCATTTCATTATAATTTATATTCCTAAATCCATTAGGGTTTTGGTTTTGAAAAATAGGTGTTACACTAATCATTAGATGCATATTATGTTTATGAATATAGTTGATCATTCCATCTGGATCAGGGTGTGTTTTTGTATCAAAAAGGTGAGACCCCCACATTCCTTCCGGGAAATAATGAAAATCCTGAACGACTACATCAATAGGTATTTTCCTTGATCTATATCCGTCAACTAAGTCTTCAATATCTTTTTGTGTTGCAGGTATGGAACCATTTTTAGAAAGTGCTTGACTGTGAAATAATCCGTAAGCCCATTTTGGCATCATCGGAGTATTACCGGTAATTTTATAATAGCCTTCATTCTGTTCGTCCATAGTGGGACCGTAGATAAAATAATAATCTATAGCATTACCAAGAGTAAAATTCCACGAAACCTCTTTTGCTGGTTTTTGTGGAGGGATCCATAATAGTTTCATTATCGATACCCCGATTTGATTAGCATTATATTCGACTTTGATATCGTATTTTGTATTAGCTTTTAACCAAATCTTTCCGTTATCATAACATTTATTGTGCACAATCCAGTTTTCGATTACCATTTTCCCATTTATCCAAAGTCTAATTCTGAAATCACTGAGAGTATAAAATGTATAATAGCCTTCTTTATCGAGTGTTTTCAGTTTACCTGTCCACCGTACACCATAAGCTTTAGGACTAATGGAGTCAACCGGTTTATTTAGTCCCCATTTAAAATTTATATTGGGGTCTATTCTGGTTGTCTTTAAATCCGTAAAATCTTCATTCTGAAAATATTCTCCTTTCAAACCGTTTTTATCTCCATCCGGAGTTGTAAATTGACTGGGCGGAATTACTTCTAAATCTGGGCCACCTCGAAAATATCCTTCGGATGCGTTATTCCACAATAATGAGTATCCTTTATTTGAATGAATTACTGGATTGGATTTCGTAGTGTTGTTTTGCCAAAGCTCTACCGTTTGTCCTCTATAATTCATATCACCATGCCATTGCCCACCTAAACCATAAAAATTCTCATCCGACGGACTTAGAAATTTTTGAGTAAAATTATATAAAATATTCAACTTCATTCTTTTAGGAACAAATATTTTCCCTCCGCTCGATACTTCTTGCAATAGGGGCTTACCCGATTTATCATAAAAACTAACCGCTCCGCTAGCTTTGTCCACGACTGCTTGTACCTTATCCGTAGTTACTACTACTTCGTCTTTTTGATCGCTTACACTATAATCAAACTTGCACCATTTAACTTTAACTACGGCATGGCTGTCCATCTTTTGAGGCAATTCGTCCTTTGGTGTGTACATTATCCTTATAATTTTATCAGTGCAAACTTGAAGTTTCAACAAACCCGGTTCCATTTTAAATACAACGCCGTCATCTTCTTTAGTAAATGATCTAACCGGGATCTTAGGTAACGGTAATATAAAGCTATTAAATAGGATGAAATAAATAAATAAAATTAGCAAACTTTTATACATGAATATTCCTTTCAAAAAATTTGTAATTAAATAATCTTTAGTTTGGTTTTTAAAAAATGTTGTCAAATGGTAAATGAAATTCTTTGGATCAAATAAATCAAAAAAGGATAAAGTGTAACCATTACTAAATCTTATCAGTATTAAAATTCATGAATTTTACTTTAAAGGTATTTCAATTGATCCAAATGCTTGAAGTGCGTTGTCCAAAGAATCAGTAATGTTCATGTAAGGATAAGTGCCGGCTCCGCTTACCAATTGGGCGGATGTTTTGGGAAGTTCTGATAAATACACATCTACTCCGGCATTGCCTTGAGGATCCAATTGTACTTTTGATACTACATACATAAAATTTTCTTTACCTTTCAAACGAAGTGAATATTGGCTTGGCAAACCGCAGCTTTTAAGATTACCGCATACTCCGCTGTAATGTACTTTTATATAATATGAGTCCGATTCATTATCCTTGCATAATTTCATCGACTTAAGATTAATCTGTCTTGCGTGTCCGGGCAATTTATATACATATGTTAATGCCATCTTTGAAATGCGTTTTCCCAACCTTTCTTGCCCTTCGGTAAATATGTGGATACAATCATCCATAGGCAAATCTATGCCTGTAACCATAAAAACATTTTTACGTTTTGTTCAAACATCGCGCTGTATTTCTCTTATATCTTCCCACGCTCTGCCCATTGCAAAATCTCTAATATTGAATTTACCAATTTGGACATATATGATCGGAAGTTCAGGGTTGCCAACGTCTTTTCAAAATGAATCGATGAAATTTAAAAATTTAGATTCGTAAGTTTTTGTTTCTAACAGCAAAGCTTAGGACTCGCCCTGATACCAAACAAGTCATTTTATTTTTTCTCCGAGTGATTTAATCCTATTTCTAGACCCATCCCGTATTTTGCTGCGAACTGTCCTATCTTTTTTATCAATCCTATATATTCTTCTTCATCCGGTTTAAGTTTTCTTAACGTAGCTCTTTCACCACGAAATTGTCCGTAAAATTGATCGAATACAATAAAAAGTTTATTATCGCCTCTTTTAGATGCCTCTTCACAGACTTCTCTAAGACTCATAAATTCTTTTGTAAATCCTGTCTATATGTCTAATTTGAAATCCGGATTCTGAAGTTCCCTGAATTGCTTATCGCTAGTTATAACAAGTGTTACTGAAAATAACTTTATACCTATAAAGAAAAATAGCCCAATAAATATTCATAGAATTTTTATTCTCAGAATTTTCATCTTACAATCCTTACGTATATGAAATAATTTGTTTATAGAAATATGATCCATTGTTCTGTTAAATGTCAGGAGTAACTGAGTTTATCAAAAATCGGATTATTTATAATTTCTATACGAGGAAAAGTAAAAGATACTTCCCACTGCGCACTAAATTACTTTTTCCAAATCAAGCGGTAATTAAATCGCCGATTTGGAGCGGTGTCTCCGGCGGTACACAGAGAAATCGGGTCTTTCAAATCAGAGGGATTGTCTGCCCACTTAAAATCGAAGGTAAATGTGTCTCCCTTTAAACCAAGATACTTGCGGGGAACAGCTATTTCAATTTTTTTACCCACGCAACGATAGTTTAAATTAGCA
>JAJYCM010000101.1 GCA_021778375.1 Bacteroidota bacterium | reverse complement strand
TTCCGATCTTTAACTATTCTATATTGTTTTCCTTCGTTATTAATAATTGCAGAATAATATTTAACTTTTATAATATTCCTTTTCCGCCAATTTCATTATCCAAAGAAATATTTTAGATATCGCATGAAGGAAGAATAAGAAACAACACACGAATAATACTGAATTCGGTTGTTAGCATTCTAAGAACTTTCATTTAATATATTCTCCTACCTGCTATATTCTATCACCTTTAAAATTCAAGGAACTTTCAAATAGGACCCGTACTGGTGTATTTGCAGGTTTAACCTTACTTCAAAAGAATTAATTTCTTAGTAGTAACAAAATCACCTGCATGTAATCTGTAAAAATAAACTCCGCTTGCAAAACGGATTGCATTCCATTGGTATTTATGACTGCCTGCGGGAAGATTTGCATTCACGATTGTTGCGACTTCATTACCAAGTACATCGTAAATTTTCAATGTTATAAATCCGGGATTAACAATTCGAAATTCAAAATTGGTCATAGGATTAAACGGATTCGGAAAATTTTGTTCCAGAAAAAAGTCTAGAGGTCTAATATTTTTTATCTGTTTGACTTCAGAAATATTTCCCTTATTAAAATCTTTTGGATCAATGGTCCCTTTTGAGGCTATGAATTCAGTAACAACTTGGAATTCTGTAGAATCGTTGTATGTATAAACCTCGCTTACCGGAATGCTGAAAGGCGGATTCGTAATTGCTAATACAAAAAATTCATTAGCTGTTACACTATAAGTTTTAGCCGGATCCAATGAACTGTTGTTAATATTTATTGCTGTAACTTTTTGTCCGGTCGGTTTAGTCAAATCTAATGAGTAGCTCATTCCCGAAACTTGCGGCAGCAATTCGTCATTACTTAAAACTTGAGAAAGAGCAGATTCCAGCCCGGTCCATAAATCAGCTCCTGTAATTTTGAATGTTACTATTCTATAACCAAGCCCATTTACTTCATTAAATCCATAACCCAGCATCCGGAAAACATCAATCGCAACAATTGGACCTTTGAAAATTTTTTGAGCAGTTGATCCCCCGACTTCAATGGCTATATCAGTATTTGTTTTCCACCGGAAAGCATCGGTCACCAAATTCCCAATTGGAGTATCATAAGATGCAGCGCTTTGAATATTTGCAACTTCTTCAAAATCATTTGTTGCATATCCTATTTGTTTGGTATAGACTTGACCATAAATAGATTCTATTTCTGATATGAGTGAATATACAGTCGCTTTTACTGAAGGTTCTTCAGGTATATTTGTATACAAATCAATCAACGAATATTCAATTTTAGAAACAACTCCGTTGTTTACCAATAATTTTAACTTGCCTATATTCGAATAAAAAGCACCTGCTTGAACAATAAAAGTAGTCTTTCCTTCTGGATTAGTTACCTCAATCGGTTGACTAAAAAGATAATGATCATGCCCACCGACAATTACATTTATCCCCGGCACATAACTTGCTAAAAGCTGATCCACAATAGAACCAAGATGTGAAAGACAAATTATCACACTGCAATTATTAGCTTTCAAACTATCAATTGCGTCCATTGCGCTTTGAATTAGTCCGCTCTGGCTTGTATCAATAACTGCGGGAGAAGGTTGAGAAAAGAAATTTGTTTCGGGTGTTATCATTCCGAAAAGACCAACCTTGATATTCCCAATTTGCTTTACAATAAATGGTTTTATGAAATTCTTAAGCGACTGTAGACTTGGATCTTCAAGTATTAAATTAGCTGAAAGCAATGGAAACCCTCCGCTCGGGAATGCCATCTTCAAAGCAGTATCTAGCACCACAGGTGTTAAATCAAATTCGTGATTACCTACAGCCATGGCGTCAACGCCTATTGAATTTAACAATTGAAGTTCCGCTGCGCCATAATATTTATTGAAAAAGATATCACCGATAAAACTATCTCCGGCATGAAGGACGAGAACATTTTGATCGGTCATTTTTGTCATACCAATTAATGTAGCTGTGCGGGCAATTCCGCCACGAGTGCCATCCAAATTTTCTGTCCTTGGAGCTAACGGTGCTAAACAAGAATGAGTATCGTTGAAGTGAAGTATAGTCAAAGTATCAATCTGAGCGTAAACCGAAAAGTAAAATGCAAAAAAAATTACGATTGTCAGTATCATTAAAAGCTTTTTCATTTTAGTCACCTTTTTATTAAATAATTTCGATGAAATAATAAAACATCCTAACATCCATTCTGTCAAAAAGTTGTCAAATGATTGTTAAAAATTCGCATGTGAATAAAGGCTTGGTTCAACTGAGCAATAAAAATTAATACACCGCTATATTGCTGTTTAAACCGATTTAAAACCACTTCAGAGAGAATTAATATGTGGTAGACTAAAGAATCTTATCAAGAAAATATTCACGCAGATTATTTTAAAACTATTTGACATTTTTTTGACAAATGAGAATTATTAATTCTATAACATAGAGTAGAATTTTATTTGACTTATCGTTTTAATATGCAATTGTAGTTCGAAAATTATTCACTTAAAGTTCATTAAAGAGATAAAAACTTTTTTTGATTAAAAAATTTGACCGAAGTTAAAATACACTCCCGTTGTTTCTTTCCCGAAACCAACATCTAACCTGACAATAAATGTATCCATGTAAAAACGAAGACCGGCTACCGGACTATATGCCCAATTATTCAAATCAATTTTTGATATTGAATTCCATACTTTACCCGCATCAATCCCTAACGTCCCGCCGAATCTCCCGTAAATCGGGTAACGAATTTCAGCATTAACTAATGCAGCGGTGTTATCTAAAAATCTGTCTTGAGGATATCCCCTAAGAGTATTATTCCCTCCAAGCGATAGTAAAATTTGAATTGGTAAATTGTTACCTGTTAAAGTTTGTAAACTTGTTCTCAATGCGAAAATAGTTTTAGGATAGAACAGCATATAATAATACTGAAACCACATTGCGTATCTATCAAATGAAACATTTGTGAGGGAATTTTTAAAAGCCATCTCTGATTCGCCTTGAAGCACAATCCCGCTGGACGGATTAATAAAACTGTTTCTGGTGTCATATCTTAAATTTATCAATACCGAAGTGTAATTCACTTTTGATGAACTAAGCAGTGATGGTAGTTCCCTGATAGCGCTTGTATCTGAAATGTTGAAGTTTCGAATGTATTTGAATTTCAATCCGATTTGTCCCACAAGATTATTCCTAAATCCCCGGCTTAAAATCATATTTACTTCAAACGGCTCTTTGGTATAATACTCAAGATTTGAATAGCTTGAATTGCTTCCGACTCCGTAAAAATTATTTTTTATGTATTTGTCATAGTCAACAATTAAATCAAACGCCAAAGGATAAGTCTTCCCCTGACGGTATTCAAAATCAGGAATTGAAAAGACAAGACGATACCACCTCTCTCCTTTTGTGCTATTGAAGACAGTAAGGTCGAATGATTCGCTTAAATTTAATTGATTTAGGAAAAATGCTTTTGCGCCATAACCGAAGCCAACATCTGTATCATAAGAAACTATGGGAAACGGTTCTATTGTTTTATCTTTTAACGAAGTAACTTCGGTAAATTCTTTTGAAACAGAATTAAGCATTTCCTTAAAATTAATTTTGCTGTACACTCCAAAATGATCGGATGCGTATAAATTATTCTTTGTGGAATCAAATATAATTTTGTACGCAAGTATATTATCTTTCTTAAAATGATGATCAAGAAAAATATAGTCAATTCTCCGCGGTTGTGAATCATAAATCGTGCTCAATATATTGTATCCGGATAACTTATTTCCTCCAGCGTCAATTGTCTTTGTAGAATAACTGATATTATGATTTTTGGACGGGTCCCAGGTATAATTTTGTTCTAAATTATTTTTCACAAAAGTATCGGTTAAACCACATGACCTTATCAGCTCTTTTAATTCTTTTCTTTCCGGGCCTGTATTAAAATCACCGCCGATAATGAAAGGGGAATTATCATGGATTTTCTTTAATTGTTCACTTAGAATTTCTAACTCATCATTCTGCCTTTTAAAATTAGTCGTCCATTTCTTGTAAGTATTTTGAATTTCTTCTTCAGAAATGGAATTATTCTTACAAAACAATTCGAATTTTTTTGATAATATCGAATCAATTGGTACCGATGCAGTTAAATGGACATTCACTAAATAGACGGGAATTTCATCTATCGAAATTTTTCCGACCAAAGCAAAATTAGATTCATCAAAATGAATTGTCAGAGCATCACCGAAAACTCCGAAAGATCCTCCCAGCTTCCACACATCGAAATATTTCAGGTTCAATTTTTTGTCTGCAAGAATTGCTATTCCTTCTTTAAGATTTAACGGTAAGCCTATTGTACCCAATTTAATGCCGGCATTACAAACTTGATGGATTTCATAAAAGCCAAGCGAATCAGCTAATCGCGATGAGTACTTGCCGACTGGATTTGCTTCCTGCAAAAAAATTACATCAGGCTTTATAATTCTTAATTGGTGAAGTAATAAATTGAAACGTTGTTCTTTTCTTTCGGAAGTTTCATATTCACCCATTTTTATTTTGCCCTTGTAATCAAGACCCGACCAGACATTAAAAGAAACTATTTTAAGCCGGGTATCCTGTGCTAAGACGGAAATTGAAATAAATAATATCAAGCAAATAATTTTCATTATTATATCTTTCAAAATATTTTTCGCTTAATTTATTACTTACCGGGTCAATTGTGCTCTTATCCACAATCAGTATCTGATCCGTTTTCCCGAAAAATGTTGTAAGGAGAATTGAAGCTGAGTCCTTCTCGATTATTGTACTATACAAAACATCTCCATTCTTAAGTTTTACTAATTGAAGAGTGCTTTCTAACGAATGAGTTTGGCTGACCGATTGTATATAAGGGATGATAATTGATATTAAAACAATCACGAGAAATAATTTATTGTTTGACGTTTTATCATCCTCCTTTGAATTACCTTAATTTCTAGGAGTATATTACATTTAGGAATAAAAATAATTGTCAAAGAATCGTAAAAGAGAAGTAAATTATTTATGAATATAAAGCGTGTACAAATTTATTTGTACACGCCTTATTATAAATTTTCAGTTTTAGATGAGAATTGAAAATCCAAATAGCAGGCTTACGTTTGATATTTTATTATCAACTTTATAATTATAATATCCCGAAGATCCATAATCGTTTGTCCATGAATGGTGTCTGTAATTGACCTCTGTATGAAGAAGTACAGTTGACGAAATAAGATATTTTATCCCTGCCCCAAAGTTCAGGACCTTCACATCAAATTTGTCTGAGGCAAAACTAATCGCATTGTTTAAGTATGAAATTACGACAGAATTAGATAAACCATAACCCGCATGAGCAAATAATGCTGTTTTGGATTCCGGCAATAAATATGTATAAGATAAATTAATGAGAACATATTGTGAGGGCTGCATGCTTTGCACAGCAGCTATACCTATCTCAGCTTCTATAGAAAAATTATCTAGTAGATAAAATCCCGGAGAGAACGATATCCCGGCTGTAGATCTCGTTTCTGAATAAGGATGTATATCATAAGTACCTGGCGAGGTGTTTTCTACAGTCATTGAACTAAAAGCGCCGCTAAAGGAAAATTCAAAATCACCCTTCTTGAATTGAGCAAAACTGCTCGAAATTAAGAAGAGCGAAATGACGAATAAGAATAATAAATATTTCATTTTAAGTCCTTTTATTTTATTAAAAAATAATTTTACTTGCGGACTTAATTTTCAAAATATTCAGGTAGTTTTTGTCAAAGTATGGTAAAAGAGAAGTAAATTTTTCATGAATTACTTAACGAATTTATACCCTCCCTTATGCACTGTAAGTAAGTGCTCAGGTAGTGAAAAATCATCCTCGATTTTTTTCCTAAGAGAAAGGATGTAATTGTCTACCGTTCTGGTAGTCGGGAAGGAATTGTAACCCCAAACATTATCTAGGAATTGATCGCGCGAAATGACATTGCCCTCATTCTGAATGAAAAATTTCAAAATTTTCAGTTCCATTTCGGATAATTTAACCGGTGAGCCGTTTTTTTCAGCTTCGTGTTTTTTAAAATCGAGGTGAATATTTCCGAATGAATATTCCATAATATCATTAGTCAAGTCACTCTTTCGCCTTAGTATAGCTTTAATCCTTGCATGCAGCTCGCGTATGCTGAAAGGCTTAGTTACATAATCATCAGCGCCGATTTCAAATCCCAGAACTTTATCGATCTCTTCTTTCTTGCTTGTTAGCATAAGAATTGGCGTATTGATACCACCTTTTCTAAGATCGCGGCAAATATCTAAACCGTTTTTTGAAGGCAGCATAATGTCGAGTATAATCAAATCAACATTCTCAGTTTTTGCAAACTGATATCCCTTCTCTCCATCCGACTGTGATTTGATTTTATAATTCTCAGCTTCCAAACTTGCCGTTAACCCTTTGAGAATAGCCGGGTCATCTTCAATTATTAAGATTTGTTTCATCCTTTTCCTCCAATAAAAAATTTAATTTGAATGAACATCCTCCTGATGGGTTGTTCTGAATTTCAAGTTTGCCGCGATGAGCATTCATTATTTGCTGAACAAGTGCCAGCCCGATCCCGCTGCCCGGAATGTTTTTACGTTTTGTCTCCTCGGAGCGAAAATATGGCTCAGTTATAAAACAGATTTCGTCTTCAGAAATTGCGGGACCATTGTTTTCAAATTTTAAAGCTATATAACCGTTTTCCTTGTAGAGCGAGATTATAATCCTTTTAGGTTCAATAGAAAATTTCAAACCGTTTGATAAAATATTTATTATGGCACTCATTACAGAATCCTTATCACCTGTAATGGAAAATTCTTCCTGACAAATGTTTTTTTCAATTGTACACTTTTCCATTTTTAATTGATAAGACATTAATTTAAGCGCTTGGCTTAGCAAAGCCTTAATGTCGATTTCAGAAAAATGATATTTTTTGACGTTGCGTTCAATTTTTGAAAGGTCAAGAACGTCTTCAATCAATCTTCCCAGTCTATCACACTCTCCGATAATTATATCAAGATATTCTTCAGACTCTTCGGCAGTATAATTCTTTTTCAACTGAAGTAGTTCCGAAAACATTTTTATCGAGGTGAGCGGGGTTTTTAGTTCATGTGAAACAGAAGAAATAAAGAATGATTTCAGCCGGTTCAATTCTTCGAGTTTTTCTTTTATAAGCTGCTCTTGAATTAACTCTTCTTGAATGATTATTCTCTCCAAAGCAAAGCCTGCTTGAAGGCTTACTTCTAATAGTAAATCAACATCTACCATTGAGAATTTTTGTCCCGATTTTATTTCCCCCAGAACTAAAAACCCTAAAAGACCGGCATTTGTAGATTTAATGGGAAGTACTAAGGCAATCCCCCATCTGCGGAAAACACGGTTATCGGCTATTTCTAATGCCACTGAAGCTTCAACTTTATCAGGTAGTGCAACAGGCAAATTCAATTCAGATTTTAATTCGGTTTGATTTAAGTAAACGCTGCGCCCTTCGAGCAAGTCAAAATTCTTGTGGGCTATTAAAGTAATTCTGCTTCTTATGGGATCGAAATCAAAAAATCCGATCTTTGTTACAGGTAAAAGATTATTAACTTGTTCGACTATTTTTGTTGTCAACATTTTTTTTGTATTACAGCCTTTTACCTCATTAAAGAATTTTTTTAAGGCTTCCCTGAAATCGTATTGAACTCTGAAAAATTTCCTGTCAACAATCTTTTGAACCTTATTCTTCGCCGGCTGAAATAACAATGCGATTATAATTGCGGATACAGAACTGATAGTATAATCGTTTATATTTTTGACAAGATTTGTTACGACGAATATTAAAGCAATATAGACCAGAAGGAGTCCCCCTATAACAGCAAAATAAATTACGCTTCTCTTAATTATTAGATCTATATCGAGCAAATGGTATCTGAGGATTGCAATAGAAAAGGTTACCGGAACGGTTAACATCATTACTAAAATAATTTCTTCGGGTATCAGACCGTACGAAGTAAATGCTTGAGGTACTACCCAAAGTAAAGCGAAACCAAGCGGTCCTATTATTAACCCCAGCAGTACCCAACGCAACTTTTTCTTTTCCGACTCTTCGCGGGTAGTTTCATATGAATGTAAAAAAACAATTAAACCGGAAATTATACATGCTACTATCAAAAATCTGCAAACATTAAAAAACGTTAGATACAATTGAATTGTACTTAATGTTATATGGCTCGACATATATAAGAAAACGCAATAGGAAGAGATACCTAACAAGCCGGCAATAAAATACAATATGTATAAAACACTTTTGTTTTTTATTGTTTTTTTGCTTGGAAAGATAAGCGCAAAATGAAGAAAAAACACAGGAGACAGCGTATAAGCAATTGAAAATAAAAACCGGAGAACATAACCCACTCCTATATGCCCAAATGCATAATTGCCCCATGTAGTGGTTACAATTACAGCTGTTCCTATTGTGACCCAGTGAAATAACCTGGCAGATTCTTCCGTCGGTTTTTTAATTAAAACAAATATTCCGAATAAAAAGAAAAGAAATCCTGTAACTGAATCTATAATAATATAAAATGTAGAATAAAATTTTATCGGCTTTAACCATATTTCTAATGGTAACCCGGATTTGAAATAATTTATTTTTATACTTTGGCTTTGATGAATCCCGTCTAAGTAAACTTCAATTTCTTCTTCCGATAAAAATTTATAATTATCAATCGATATAACAGTATCCCCTGCTTGAAGTACAGAATTATTTCTATATACTTCTTTTATTACTAGTAC
>JAJYCM010000100.1 GCA_021778375.1 Bacteroidota bacterium | reverse complement strand
GATTTGTAAGCAGCGATGCAGCCGGATACACCTAAAAGAATTTTTTTGCCGGTAAGTACATCTTCGCTCATAGTGTTTTCAAAATTTAGTGAATTATTTAAAAACCGGCGGAAAGAATCTTCCGCCGATGAATTAAAAACTTAGTAGTAATTAGTAAGAAGATGAATATTAAGTACTTACTACTTATATCTATAATCGATATTACCTGCAAGAAGCTCCGCTAAAGCCTGGATGTGCGGTTTTTCTTTCTTTTCAAAATCCAAAGCTATTTTAAGCTGTGCCGGATTTTCAATATCTTCGCTCTCGTCGTCAGCAGCCGGAGCAGGAATAGTGCTAATCAAATTAGCATATTCTATTTTATTATCGTCATTTATTTGACGTGCCTTTTTTGAAGCTACAATAATAGCCTCGTAAACATTTTGCGTTTTCTTGTCAATTATACGTAAATCAATTGGTTCTATCTGCATTTAATCTTTTTCCTTTATAATATTATTGATAATACTTTTTGTTTCTAAAATTGCTTTTTCTAAGTCTTTATTTTCCACAAGATAATCAAATTTATCCTTAAGACTCAATTCCATTTTTGCCCGCTCAATTCTTTTCTTAAAATCCTCTTCACTTTCCGTTTTTCTATTCATTAATCTATTTACAAGTTCATCATAACTTGGCGGATAAATAAAGATTAATTTTGCGCCGGGATAAATCCTTTTGACATTTAAAGCGCCGTAAACGTCAATCTCCAATAAAACAGATTTCCCTTGTTGAATATTTTCTTCAAGAAAACTCTTATAAGTGCCGTAATAATAGTCGTAAAATCTTTCCCACTCAACAAATTCTTCATTATTGATTTTTTCTATAAATTCTGCCTCAGTGAGAAAGAAATAATCTTTGCCGTTGGTTTCTTCTCTTCTTTTACTTCGTGTAGTGGCCGATATAGAGAAAACCAAATCAGGGAAATCCTGTAATATTTGTTTTATGATGGTTGTTTTTCCAGTGCCGCTTGGCGCCGATACGGCTAAAATTTTTCCTAATCTAATTTCCAAATATTACTCGAGATTTTGAATTTGTTCACGAATTTTCTCAATCTCTTCCTTTATAAAAACCGAGTTATGGATAGTTAAAGTAGAAATAGATTTTGACGAAATGGTGTTTGCTTCGCGATTCATTTCCTGACATAGAAAATTTAATTTTCTACCCGGCTCGGAGTCATTTAGGCTTTCCAAAAAGAATTTTATATGACTTCTTAGTCTAACACATTCTTCTGTTATGTCTGCTTTATCAGCAATAATAGCAAGCTCTTGTTGAAGCCTATCCTTATCAATATTTATATCGCTGATGAGAATGCTTATTCTTTCCTTTAACTTAGTAAAATATTCCGAGGCAGCAGTTGCGGTATCCTTTTCAATTTTCTCAAGCTGAGATTCAATTATTTTAATGCGCTTAATTAAGTCTTTAGTTAGCTCTTTTCCTTCGTTCTTTTTCATTTTGAGGAGTTCTACAAGAGCAGAATCTAAAGCTTTTTTTATAAGATGAAATTCGGAGTCACTTAATTCAAGATCGGGAGTAGAAAAAATATCCGCATGATTCAGAAGATGATCGAGCTTAACCTTCTCACTTATTTTTGCTGCTTTTTTTAATTCTTTAACTAACGACAAATAGCTTTTTAATTTTTCCTTATTGATAAAAAGGGAGTCGTTATTAGATCCATTGTTTTTCAATTGTATTATAACCGAAAGCTTACCGCGGTTAATTTTCGATTTAATGAACTCGCGTATTTCATATTCACGGTTCATTAATGAAGTTGGAAGTTTGAGCGAAATTTCAAGAAAGCGGCTGTTTACGCTTTTTACCTCAACTTCCGAATTAAAATTTTCATTTTGTGCAGAACCTTTCCCATAGCCCGTCATACTATAAATCATACTTTTCCTTTTAAAAAGAACTTAAAAATAGTGATTTTTGATGTGGTAAACAATATAAGGGCGCTTCTAAAAACTATCTTTTATAAAAATTTAACGCAGAGAACCTACCTGCCGACAGGTATTGAAGTTTTTAGAAGTGTCAATAAATAATAACTATCCAACTCAGCCTTAAAACGCTTCTCCAATTCCAAAATGAATTTCCATTTGTTTCCAGAATGCTTTGTGAATTATTGTTCTTTTATCGGCGGGATCGTAAAACTTGAATCCAAAATCTACCCTGAAAGGAGCAATCTGGGAGTAATATCGGAAGCCAAAGCCGGCGGAAACGGCTAATTCGTTAAAACGGAAAGAATTGTAGCCATTCCAGGTATTACCGTAATCTGAGAATAATACAAGCCCTACCTTAGGCCAAAACTTTCTTCTGAACTCAAAGGAGCCTTCGACTAAAAATGTGCCGCCACGCAAACTATCACTTAAAGTTAAGCCAAAATATTTTATTGAATCGCGAGGGACTAACTCTCTTGATCTCCAACCCCGGACTGAATTGCTTCCTCCGGCAAAGAATGTCCTATTCGGAGGGATTACGTCATAACCACCTTTAATTGTTTGAATGTAACCGGTTTCAAATTTTATTGCAAATGTCGCGTTATTATCGTTTGAGATAGGTAAATAAAAGGCAGAGGTTTCCTGAAGCTTATAAAAAATAGCTTTATCTTTTGTATTTAAGTTTAGGGGGCTATTAGAGCCTAAATATTGGGCAACGTCAAAATTAGTTTCCGAAGAAGCTCCCTCAACAATAAATGAAAGATTATCACCTCTAGTAGGAAACATAATATCATTTGATTTTGAGGACGCAAACTCTGTTCCGATAACAGTAGTTAAACTATTAGCATTTAAAGATATAGTTGGATCATTTAAGTTTGGGTTGTAGCCTACATATTCGAAAATTAGGTAAGGATTTAGTAGTGTAATAAAAGTGTAGGTTGGCATTTCAAAATCCAGACTTAATTTAGTTCCATACGTACCTATATTAGTTAAATTCTGAGTAATTGATTGATAATAAAGTTCAAAGCTGGTAGCTATAGGGCGATTAAAAAG
Organism: Bacteroidota bacterium; assembly: GCA_021778375.1. GTDB lineage: Bacteria > Bacteroidota > Ignavibacteria > Ignavibacteriales > Ignavibacteriaceae > FEN-1297. Next base: position 5,831 of record JAJYCM010000100.1, on the reverse strand, counting down.
GAATGGCTGCTCAAGGAGAAGAGATGATTGAAAAGAACCTTGAAAAGTAGAATCACGTCTGCCGTGGCTCTTAAAAAAATCCGCATAATTAAAATGTATTACATCTAAAATTTCACCCTTTGCGTTTAATGTCAGTTTACGGGCATCGCCGAAGAAATTCTTTCTCATAAAAGTTGCACCCAAACCCAAATTAAATTCTTCGCGCTGATTATCCATAACTAATTCAGGTGACATTTCGTTCATCATCCCAATATTTCCTTTTAACAAAAGAGGCACCTGATTTCCTATAGTATCAGGTATATTGGAGGTAAGTTGAATAGTATTAAACAATCCGGTTCTTGCAAGACGGTATTGGCTTATATCAACTTTATTCCGGTCATAATAATCGCCGGGGCTAATCATGGTAATTTGTCTAAGGAGATAATCGCTTACCATGTCTTTGCCGTTTCCTGTTTTATCTATTAAAATTTTATTGATTTTATATCGATAGCCTGTCCGGAGAAAAATTGTTAGATCAACTTTGTAGTGCACCGTATCGATTAAAACATCGGTTGGAGCAGAATGGGCAAGCATATACCCCTCATTCTTTAAAACATCAATTGCTTTGTTAATATTTGAATAAACGATTTCCTCCGAATAGCGGGTATTAGGATTGAAATTTTCCACAGCATACACTTCATTTGTTATTTCAGGAATAACACGATTCATTCCGCGAAAGGTAATCTTTCCGTATGTAAAAGGACGCCCTTCGGAAATTTTATAGGTCAGGCTTGCTGTCTTGTCCAAACTATCGATTTTATAAGAAGAAGAAATTTTTGCTTCAAAATATCCGTTAGAGTTGTAAAAATCTTTCAGCGCAATAAGATCGATCGGAATAGACGTAGAATCAAAATATTCAGGGCCCTTACCGAAACTAGAAAATGAATTCAAAAATTTCCAATACCACTTGGGTGATTCTTTACTGACAATAATTTCTTTCAAACCAATTGAAGAGAAAGAATTGTTTCCGACAAAATTAATTGTAGTAAGTTCATATTGAACATTTTGCTGGGAAAAAATTACCGCAGAAAGAAGTACAACTATCGTTAGAGTAAAAGATATTTTTTGTAGCATTAGAAAAAACGTTTTTCTTTTTTACAAAGGTAATATAATTTGGAAAATAAATTGCTAAATTATAGGGTGTCAAGACGAAATTTTGGATTTTGAATGAAACTATAGGGGGGACGGAGATAGGCGGAAATAATGACCTATTAGAGCAAAGCGCAGGCAACCAAGACTTTGATTATGAATGAAACGCGATGAAAAGGAAAAATTCATTATGAAGATATTCTGAAGCAAATAATTTTATTAGAAAGCTTCACCTATTCCAAATTGCACTTGAAGCTGTCGAAAAACGACTTTGTGATCAAAAATAAACCTGTGGTCTCCCGGATCATAAAATTTAAATCCGAAATCCAATCGGAAAGGTGCAACCGCAGTGTAATAGCGAAATCCAAATCCTAGGGCAACAGCAAGGCCGTCGTAGCGAAATTGTTTGTAGTTTTCCCAGGTGTTTCCAATATCGGAAAAAAGGACAGTACCAAAATTTTCCAAAATTCTGTACCTGTATTCCATAGAGCTTTCGAGAAGGAAGGCGCCTCCTTTTACATTATTGATCCCGTAGATTGTTAAAACACTATCACTTCCCTGCGGCACTAATTGATTTGAACGCCATGCACGAATTGAGTTACTTCCTCCGGCGTAAAAAGTGCGGTTAATTGGTACTCCTGCAAATCCACCGTAAAATGTTTGCAAGTCTCCAACTTCTAATTTAAAAGCCGCTATTGAATTTTTTATATTATCAAGTGGAATGTAGTATGAACTGTTTATTAAAATTTTGTAAAACAATGAGCCTGTGTAATTTTGTTTGAAGATTTTCGAAATCAGAAATGGAAGCGAGTTTGCTTCCTCTATATGAAATGACAAATTATATCCTTGGGTTGGGAAAAGTATATTGTCGGCTGTTGTTGAGGCTATATCGGCAGCGATATCTGAAATTAATTTACTTGATAAACTATCATTCAATGTACGGTAAACTTCATTGGATTGTTCAACCGTGTAAGAAGTACTAAGGTGATTTATAAAAGTATAGGTCGGTAGTTCAAAATCTAAAGTTACAGAAGAGCCATAAAGAGTGTTGTTATAAGTAGCCTGCTTATCTATTTTGAAATAAGTTTCCCACGTTCCAAAGATTGGTTTATTAAAAAGATACGGCTGATCAATTGTAATATGCGAATCGACATAGCCAAGAAGCGTTGTATCTTTATAAGAAAAATTCCGGATTAAATTTCCAAAATCTAAATTAAAGAGATTTTGTACTCCGAATGAAGAGCTAATAGTAAGTTTACGGGCATATCCAAAAAAGTTTTTCTTGATATATGCTGCGCCTAAACCTACGTTAAATGCGTTTTGTTGATTATTAAGAATTACTTCGGGTGAAAGTTCATTTAATAAACCGATGTCCCCTACTAATTTAACGGGGATTTTATGGTCTGTTGTATCTTCATTAATGGCGGTAAGAATTGCCGAATTGAACAATCCGGTTCTATAAAGCCTAACCTGGCTTCGACGAAGTTCATCTTGATCGTAATAATCGCCTGTTTTAATACCGGAAATATCACGGAGTAATTTTTCAGTTACCAGGCTGGCGCCTTTGCCGCTTTTTCGAACAAGCACGGTATCTATTTTATACCGGTTTCCAGGGATGAAGAAAATGTTAACGTTAGCTTTATTATTAGAAGTATCCTTATTTATAATTGTGCTGTCGTAGCGAGCAAAAACAAATCCGTTATCCAACAATTCACTTAAAACATTTGCGGTATTTTTTTGAATGGTATTTTGGGAGAACCTTTGATTTTCATCAAGATTAGTTTTGTCAGAAATTTTATTCATCACATTTTCGGGAACATCATTTAAGCCTCCTAAAAAAAGTCGCCCATAAGTCGCAGGTTGATTTTCAATAATTTTATAGGTTATGTCTACATAATTTTTCGCGGTATCAACCTTATAGTTACAAGAAAATTGTGCGTTAAAAAAACCATTGGAGTTATAATATTCTTTAAGAGTAGTCAGGTCAAGAGGGATTAAAGAAGAATCAAAGTAGGAAGGCTCTTTGCCGAGACTGCTGAATGTATTAAGGAACTTCCAAAACCATCCCGGTGTTTCTTTGGAATAAATTACATCGCTTAAAGTTGAAGTTGAAAAAGAGTGATTGCCTTCAAATTGAATTGAATTTATCTCAAAGTTTTTTTTTGTCTGTGCAAACGGTTGAGCGCTTGTGGCAAGGAATAAAATAAGTATAAGAAACTTTTTCGACATAAGAGATTAAAAAAATAAAAGAAGAAAAATCCGGAAAGCCGGTTAGTACTTTAACGTAACATCTTTATCTATAATTTTGAAAGTTGAAAAATCACGTTTAAAATTTCCTATGAAAAAATTCTTGATTTCGGGTATGTCAATGTTAGGAGAAAGATATAAAGAAACCGGGCGATCAGGGACAGAAATAAAGTGAGCATAATAAATCTTTTGTTCTTTGAAGTTAATGATATACGAAAAAACTTCTCCGCCGCCACTTCCCAAATAAAAGCTTTGGGAATTATAATAAACAAGTTCATAATTAAACATAGGAAATTTAATTTTTTTAACCAGACATTCTCTGAATGAACCGTTTAACAGAGGGGTTTGAAAAACTGAAATAAGTTGATTATTTACTTGTTTCAAAAGTGTAAACCGGATACCAGAGTTTTTTGGTCCATCAATTTCCGTTCCTGCTGAAATTTCAATTGCAGTGTCTGCATCGAACAGACCTTTGTAAGCAAATTTAACATCGTTCCCCAAAATATTTTTAGCTTGCTGCAGAACAACACCAGGGTTGTTGAAATCCGGTTGGTTTAAAAGCGTTTGGCTATTTTGATTTTTTCCCCCGCAAGAAAAAAAGACGAAAGATAAAAATAAAACTATCGAAAGAGTGTGTTTATTTGATAACAACTTTAGTTCCTTTCTTTACAACTGAATAAAGTTCGTCCATATTTTCGTTACTTATTGCAATCGAACCGTCCGTCCAATTATAGACAAAGGGAAGATACTTAAAAAGAAAATCTAATCTTCCTATTCCATGAATACCCATATTTCCGCCAAGCTCCGTATTCGGATCAGGGCAGATACCATAATAATAATCAAATTTAATTTTATCAAATTCTTCTTGAGAGATTAAGCCCTTCCTTAATGCTTCCGTTGCATCATAGATATTGGGGTAATTTATCTTAAAAAATTTATAATACTTAGTATTAGTATCGATCTCACAAATTTCATAGTTCCCTACTGGTGTAGCAAGGTCGCCAGCTTTGTTTTTAGGTGTGGTTACATTTCTTCCAAAATTTGCAATGTATGTTTTTATAAGAACAGTATCGTTATAAAGCTTTAAAGAGTAAGAGCTTCTTACAACAATTATTACCGGATCGTCCAATTTTGAAAACCCTTTGCGCGCCATATCTACCGACAGAGGAACCTCGCGCATATTGATAATTATTCCATAAACTATAACTCCAGCAACAAACAAAATTATGCCTCCGCTAAACAGAATTACACTCCTCAACATATTTGTATTAAAATATGTTGAGAGATATTCCTTTGTTTTTTTTATCTGTAGCTTATTTATAACTTTCATTTATAAACTTAAAAAAGAGAACTTACAGGATGGAATAATTTCTTTCAAATCAAAATTTAATGAAATTATTTCAATTTTTCAGGCAATTAGTAGTACAAATTAATCACCTTTTTTTGAGTTTTATTGACTTTTTTTGAAAATTGATTGAGAAAATCTCATTCCTGATTAAAATAAAAACCCAACTTCCTTGTGCGAAATTGGGTTTTTATATCTTAGTTTTGAAAATCTTATCAAAAAAAGAGAGCATAATGTTAAACTTCCATAATTTCTTTTTCTTTATGCTTCAGGATATCATCAATCTTTTGGATATGCTCGTCGGTAAGCTTTTGAACCTTATCCTCGGCTTCTTTTAATTGATCCTCAGAAATTTTTTTATTTTTCTCTTCTCGTTTCAAATGTTCATTTGCATCTCTGCGAACATTTCGAATAGCAATTTTAGATTCTTCGCCAAACTTCTTAACAAGCTTAACAAAATCTCTCCTTCGCTCTTCATTTAATGGTGGAACAGGGATCTTCAAATTTGTTCCGTCATTGACAGGATTAAAACCAAGGTTAGCTTCAAGAATTGCTTTGTCAACATGGCTTACTATGGATTTATCCCATGGTGTAATTGATAAAGTATGCGCATCCAAAACGGTAACATTTGCAACCTGATTGAGGGCAGTCATATTACCGTAATATTCAACTTTAATACCGTCAAGTAGAGCAGTTGTAGCTTTCCCCGTTCTAATTTTTGCAAGTTCAGCTCTAAGAGCTTCAAGTGTTTTATCCATCCTTGATCTTGCATCATTTATTACTTGTTCCATAAATAACCTCTAATAATTAATTATTCAAAGTGCTAATTGTACAATTTGAATTTTTTGTATAGTGAAAAGTAAGAAGCTAAAACTAAAAGGGCAAAATATTATTACTGCTTCGGGTCATTTATTACAGTACCGATAGCTTCGCCTTTGACCAATTTTAATAGATTATCCGGCACATCCATATTAAAGACAACAACGGGCAGGTTGTTTTCCCGGCACAAGCTTATAGCAGTTAGATCCATAACACGAAGATTTTTTTTCAATACATCTAGGTAAGAAATATTATCAAATTTAAAAGCGTCGGGGTTTTGTTCGGGATCTGA
>JAJYCM010000099.1 GCA_021778375.1 Bacteroidota bacterium | reverse complement strand
CTTCGTCAAAAGGAACTCTTGCAAGAATGCTGATTTTATTTTCAAGACAGAATGGGAAAAGTTTTTCTATTGGTTTCTGGTCAAAAATATTAAAGATAACCTGAAAACTGTCTATTAATCCTGTTTTACCAGCTTCAATACCGTTGCTTGGTTGATGATCATTTATGGAAATTCCCCAAAAACGGACTTTACCGTCTTTCTTTAATTTATGAATTGCTTCTTTCCAATCATCCTCCTTTGCCCACTTATCATTCCACACATGGAATTGCATTAAATCGATATATTCTCTTTTCAAATTTCTAAGGCTCTCTTCTGTTTTTTTTATTATATATTCTTTTGTAAAAGATTCTTTCAACGTCGAACTATCTGAGGCAGGCCATTCTAACTTTTTTGATGGTACTTTTGAGGCAATGAATAATTCCTCATTACATTCTTTTTCAACCTCTCCGACAAGCTGCTCGCTATGCCCGTTTCCATATACAAGTGCAGTATCGAAAAAATTTATCCCTTTGTCTATCGCTTTATGAAGAGTTTTTTTAGATTCAATATCATCTGCCCCGATCCACATTGATTTTCCAATCCCCCAGCAGCCAAAACCAAGCTGCGAAATTTTGTATTTTGATTTGCTAAATTGTTTCATCATCATAAATTGTCTCTCTTTCTTATTTTATTAAGAATGAATAATAATACGGTAATAAAGTCAAAATTAAAATAATACTTTAAAAGAATTTTGCAAATAGGATTCCTATAGCATTTCAGTGTAAAAGGCAGTATTAGAAATTATCTTTTTATCTTCAATATTATTTTGCCTTGACCAGATTAAGAGACGGTTTGTTTAAAGAGGATGTCCCAATCTTGAAACAGCAAATTATTCCAATTCTGTTAGGTTTGGAATTCTAACAATATTATTTTTACAATAAGATAATTTGCGGTTTTAATGCTATTGGATTAATTTTTTAAGTTAATTTATCAATGGATAAATAATTCATCAAAAATAAAATGCACGTAAACCGCATAGAACATATTGCCATTGCAGTTAAGAATCTCGATGAATCAATTAAATTTTATGAACATTTTTTCGGACTCAAATGTTATTTAATTGAAGAAGTAGAAAATCAGAAAGTTAGAACAGCGTTTATTAAAATAGGCGAGACTAAAATTGAACTGCTTGAAACCACGGACCCAAATGGCACTATCGGAAAGTTTATTGAAAATCATGGAGAAGGAATTCATCATATTGCCTTTGCTGTTAATGATGTCGATTCATCACTAAATGAAATGGAATCTAAAGGAATTAAATTGATCGATAAAAAACCACGCCAGGGTGCAGAAGGTTTTCATATTGCTTTTCTTAATCCTAAATCAACTCATGGAGTACTTACTGAACTATGCGAAAAAAAATCTAAAGGTAAATAAGTTAAAATGAACTGGTCGGAGTTTATTAAAAATAAAAAATTATTTGTCGAATTTATTCTTTCGACTATACTTCTTGTCTTTCTATTTAGATACATGTCAAACTTTCTTGAATTTGTTGAAAACCGGCAGGGAGTAGTTTTACCGGACCCACTGCTTAAAGCAATACAACCTGTAGATTTAACCTGGATTATCTTCACCCTAATTTACATCTCTTTAATTATTACCATAATCCTTTTAGTTAAATATCCTCAAAAATTATTATTTGCAATTCAAACTTATTCCTTAATGCTAGTGTTTAGAATAATTGCAATGTTCCTTCTGCCGCTAAACCCACCGGCACGAATGATTTTGTTAAATGATCCATTTATACAATTTTTCAGAAGCGGAAAGATTTTAACAAAGGATTTATTTTTTTCGGGACATACCGCTACTCTTTTCTTTTTTTTCCTTATTGCCGATAATAAACCATTTAAATATATGCTGCTTGCTTTTACGATTATTGTTGCAGCCGCTCTTCTTTTACAGCATGTTCATTATTCCGTAGACGTTTTTGCCGCCCCATTCTTTTCTTATTCGGCATACCGCTTAATTAAAATAAAGAATAATAGACAATAATTTTATAAAACCTTTTCGAAGATAGAGTAATGGAAGAACCGATTAACGTTAAAGAAGTTTCTAAATTAACTTACGGCATCCTAAAAAGTAACGGGTTTGAAATTGAAACTACCGGCGAAAACCTCAAAACGCTCGCTGAATTCAGAATCTACCTTACTAAAAGGCTTTCCAAAATGTTAGATGATGACTACAATGGAGTAATAAATTTATTATACCGCATAGATGTGGATGAAGAAGAATTGCATAAATTATTTTCATCTTCAAACAAAGATTTTATTCCAGCTGCTTTAGCAGATCTGATAATTAATCGCCAAATCGAAAAAATAAAATGGCGATTAAAAATTGAAAATGGCGAAATCTAATCGCACTTTAAGTTTTTAAAGATGATTTTGACTCTCCAAAATATCATCAAAATTTATTATGATTGAAAATTACCTAACTAATAATTAAGTTAAACTACTAATTAGTAAGGCAAGTTTAATATTTGTTTTGGAACCGGAGAAATATCTATGGGATTATTTAAAAATAATGAATTAGAACAACTGCGAGTTGAAAATGAAGAGTTGAAAACTCAACTCCATTTCATTGCCGAAAAACAGGAAAATGCAAGATATCTTGAAGAGCTTTTAAAAAAACTCCGAAAGGAAGTTTTTCAATTAAACAATGAAAAAAATATTGTTCAAGAAAAGATTAACTTCCTGAATGCCGAAGAACATCAAAAACAGGAACAACTTTCAGGGTTCCAACGCCGCATCGAAAGTCTCGGCGATATGAAGGATGAACTTCAGAATACAATTCTTTCTTATTCCGGTAAGGTTGAAGGCTTGGAAAATCTTTTAAATAGCGAACAGCAAATTGAAGACAACAGCGATAGTGATGACCAATCATCCTCTTCTGAACCCAATGCTGAAAGTGAAAAATATATCCTTGAAGCAAATGAAAGAATTAAGGAATTAAACGAACAGGAATCGGAGCTTCTGAATCTTATTGAATTAAGGAAAGAAGAGCTAAATAAAATTGAAGAAGAACAAATTAAATTTTCATCAAAGCAGAATGAGGTTAATAAAAACTTAAATGAATATGAAAAACAAATTCATTCATACAAAGAGACTAAAAATAATCTCGAAAAAGAAATTGAGATTAAAGAATTTCAAATAAAAGAGCACTCACAAAAATTAAATTCAATTAAAAGCGAATATAATTCCACCATAAAAAATCTTGCTGAACTTCATGAAAAAGAAAAGAACATTCGCATCCGCCTTGAAAAACTCCTGGAGGAGGAAAAGGAAAAAAGCGGCTTGATTAAAGAACTTGAAGAGTTTAAGCTTGAGATTGAATCTAAGCAGGGACTTGTTGAAGAGATGGATGAAAAGTTTAAAAAGCTATCGGAGGAAAGCAGGTTTAAGGAAAAAGAACTTTACGCTATCGATCAATCACTCTCTATAAAAGCAACGCGGCTTTCAAAATTAAATTTGGAAATCCTTTCACTTGAGAAGAAATCTGTGGAATTAAAAGAGGAAACGAAAAAGTATGAAGATATGAAAAGTGATATTCAACAAAAATTTTCACAGGAAAAGGAAATAATAGATAAGCTTTCCGGTCAAAAGATTAAGCTGCATGAATTAGTACCTCTGCTTGAAAAAAGAAAAAAGGAAATCGAACAAAGCAACTTTGAGCTTGAAGAAAGATTTACTAAGATGTTTCAGAAATTTAACTCTGAAATGAACGAGATAAATAAAAAAAGAAATGTACTTGAGCAAATTGTCTTGAAAAAAGAAAAAGATATCGACGAAAAAGATCTGATGTTGTTTGAAAAGATTGCCGCGCTTGAAGAAAGTGAAAAAATATTAAATATGCGCCAGGCGGAAGCTGAATCGCTCTCTGAAATTGTTAAGAAAATTGAAGGACAAAGAGAGAATGCAAAAAATGAACTGTTGAAACTGGAGGAAGAATCACTTGAAAAGAAAAGCTTCAACTCCGATTTGCGTTTTGAATCCGAACTTCTTTTAAAGAAAAAAATTGTCCTTGAAAAAAGTTTGCAGGAACTTTTGAATATCTTTAAAGACAGTTTTTCAAAAATGGAAGAAAAAAAGAATAAGCAGTTTAATGAGATGAAGGAGTACGAAGAGAAACTTCAAAGCTATAGGGAGCAAATAACAGAAACTTTGAAAGAGCTTGAACAACTTCAGATAAGTATAGGCGCTGTTAAAGTTGAGCATGAAGAATATAAAGGCAGCATTTCTAAAATGGTCAGTATGAAAAAAAGGTTATATGAAGAAATACTCAAACAACAATCAATTTTGCAAAAATACCAGAAAGTAAGAGAAAAATTGAAAGTTGAGCAGTCTCTCGAAAACAATAAGAAGATCGGTGGACCGTATCAAGGAGAAGAATCAAGAGTAGGTGAAGTAAAAGGAATTGATCAGAAAAAGACTAATATCTTTAAGTTGTAAACAAATCAACTGGGGAAATATTTTAATTTAATTTCCAATAATTATTTAAATAGACAAGCAAATTATGTTATCAATAATAAATAAATTTGTTCAAACCGCAATCTTCTTTTTTTTTATTGCTTTCATATTAAGCAATGCGTTTCTTAAAACTTATGCTCAGCCCAAATCTTATGTTAAGCACCCGGCATGGAGCTATAACCAAACAATCTATGAAGTAAATTTACGCCAATATTCTGAAAGCGGGAGCTTTGCAGATTTTGCCAAGCATCTTCCCGAATTGAAAAAGATGGGAGCCGGTATTCTTTGGTTTATGCCTATAAATCCTATCGGTGTAAAAAACCGCAAAGGTAAACTCGGCAGCTATTATTCTGTACAAAATTATGAAACGGTAAATCCTGAATTCGGAACTTTGAAAGAATTTAAGTCTCTTGTAGCAAAAATTCATAAAATGGGAATGTATGTAATTCTCGATTGGGTTGCCGATCATACTTCTTGGGATAATGTTTGGACGAAGGAACACCCCGGTTTTTACAAAAAAGATTCTGCAGGAAATTTTATACCCCCTGTTAAAGATTGGACTGATGTTATTGCTCTTGATTATTCAAATAAAAAGCTTTGGACTGCAATGATCAAGGCAATGGAATTTTGGGTGAAGGATTGCAATATTGACGGCTTCCGATGCGACGTAGCAGATATGGTTCCCACTCCTTTCTGGGATGAAGCCCGGGCTCAATTAGAAAAAATAAAACCAATCTTTATGCTTGCCGAAGCCGAAAAGCCTCAGCTGCAGGTAAAAGCATTCGATATGACTTACTCGTGGACACTTTATGATTTGATGCATGAAATTTATATAGGGAAAAAGAATGCCCGTGATGTGATAAAGTTTTTTGATAACGAACAAAAAAAATTCCCGGAAAATTCTTTTAGAATGAGATTCACTTCAAATCACGATGAGAATAGCTGGAACGGAACAGAGTTTGAAAAATTCGGAGATGCAGCAAAAACATTTGCCGCTTTTACCGTGGTAATTCCCGGGATGCCGCTATGTTATAATGGACAAGAAATCGGAATGCACAAACGCTTAAAATTTTTTGAGAAAGATCCGATTAATTGGAAACCTTCTCCTTATCGTGAATTTTATACAAAGCTTTTCAATTTAAGATTGAAGGACAAAGCGTTGCTTGCAGGTGATGAAGGCGGAAAGATTCAGCTTGTTTCATCTCCTGATGATAAATCCATTTATTCGTTCGTTAGAGAAAAAGACGGCGACAAGGTCTTTGCCGTGTTTAATTTATCCGGTAAAACTGTTAGCAGAAATATTAATAGTAAGTTGATTGAGGGAAGCTATACAAACTTGTTTACAGAAAAAAAAGTTTCTTTTGACAACTCACAAAAGTTTGAATTAAAGCCCTGGGAGTACAAGATCTATTTTAAGTTTGCAAAATAGAGCATTTGTGAAGGTTTATTAAAATTTTTGTTATCTAAAATATAATGATTTCAGAAGATCGTAAGTATTAAATCACAATAGAAAAGTCTTACTGACACATCTTACTCAGAAACAGCACTTCGGAACATTGGAATAATGAAAGATACCGCTCAATTCCATTATTCCACTACTCCAATTTTCCAAGAGTTGCGTAACATCAGTTACTAAATTCTTTTGTTTTTAATATATTTAAACATTTAGAATATCAATTTTTTTAGATGGAGAATAGAATGCCCGATAATAATCAACAATTGGAACAACTTGCAATAAACACAATAAGATTTCTTTCCGTGGATGGAGTGCAAAAAGCAAATTCAGGTCATCCCGGGATGCCGATGGGATGCGCTCCGATTGGATACACGCTTTATGCAAAATATATGAGACACAACCCTGCTAACCCCAAATGGTTAAACAGAGATAGATTTATTTTATCTGCCGGGCATGGAAGTATGCTACTTTATTCGCTTCTCCATTTATGTGGGTATGATCTACCGCTCGAACAGTTAAAGCGATTTCGACAGTGGGGAAGCATTACCCCCGGTCATCCTGAATACGGACTTACACCCGGCGTGGAAACTACAACTGGACCGCTTGGACAAGGATTTGCAAACGCTGTTGGAATGGCAATCGCTCAAGCTCATCTTGGGTCTTTGTTCAATAAGGAAGACATAAAAATTCTCGATCATTTTATTTATGGAATTTGCAGCGACGGCGAAATGATGGAAGGAATATCGCACGAGGCGGCTTCCTTAGCCGGTCATCTTAAACTTGGAAAAATTATCTTCTTTTATGATGATAATAAAATTACTATCGACGGCCCAACTTCCCTTGCTTTTTCTGAAGATGTGGGTAAACGTTTCGAAGCATACAATTGGCATGTCCAGCATGTTGAAGATGTAAATGATTTATCTACGCTTGAAACTGCACTAAAGAATGCTCAGTCGGAAACATCGAAACCTTCATTAATTATTACGAGAACTCATATTGGATTCGGAAGCCCGAACAAGCATGATTCTGCTTCTTCCCATGGCTCTCCGCTCGGCGTTGAAGAAGTAAAACTTACCAAAAAGAATCTTGGTTGGCCCGAAGAACCAGATTTCTTAATCCCTTCTGAAGTTGCAAATTATTTTAAGACTGTTAAAGAAAAAGGAATTCTACTTGAAAAGGAATGGAACGATTTATTCAAACAGTATGAAAACAAATACCCTGATGATGCAAGGTATTTCAAGAAAATTATGGACGGAGATTTCGGTGAAGAATGGAAAACGAAACTACCGGTATTCCCGGATGAAGGAAAGAAAATAGCAACCCGCACTTCTTCTGGAAAAGTATTAAACACTATCGCACCCTACCTTACAACGCTAATCGGAGGATCGGCTGATCTTCATCCTTCGACTGATACTTTCTTAAAAGAATTCGGAAGCTTTAGCGCGGATAACTATAGAGCACGTACAATTCATTACGGTATTCGCGAACATGCTATGGGTGCAATCTTAAACGGTATGGCAATTTACGGCGGAGTAATTCCGTTCGGCGCGACATTCTTTATTTTCTCCGACTATCTTCGACCTGTAATAAGGCTTGCATCTATTTCAAAAATAAAACCGATTTATGTTTTTACTCATGACAGTATTGGCGTTGGCGAAGACGGTCCAACTCATGAACCTATAGAACAAACTGCTTCACTTCGCGCTATTCCCAAAGTTATCGTAATTCGTCCTGCCGATGCAAATGAATCTGCTTACGCATGGCGCTATGCAATCGAACATAAGGGAAGCCCTGTTGCAATTCTTTTAACACGCCAAGGTTTACCTGTGCTTGATCAAAAAAAATATCCCTCTGCAGAGGGACTCTTACGCGGTGCTTATGTTTTATTGGATTGTGCCGGAGCGCCCGAAGTAATTATCATGGCTTCAGGTTCAGAGGTGTCCATTTCCTTGCAAGCTGCGGATAAATTAAAAGCCGAAGGAATAAAAGTTCGCGTAGTTAGCTTTCCAAGTTGGGAATTATTTGAGCAGCAGCCTGAAGAATATAAAGAAAACGTTCTGCCTTCAAATGTAAAGGTAAGAGTTTCCGTCGAAGCCGGTGTAAAAATGGGATGGGAAAAATATGTCGGCGACTTCGGCGAATGCATCAGCGTAGAAAAATTTGGTGCCTCCGCCCCTGTTGAAGTGGTTATGGAAAAATATGGTTTCACCCCAGAGCATGTTTATGAAATCGCTAAAAAGACTCTTGCAAAAATAAGGAAGTGAGATTATCTTAAATATTTAGGAGCAAAATTATGAAGAATATTTTTATCCGACTTTCGTTTATCGTTATTCTATCGTTTCTTTTTACCGGAATAAATTTTGGCTACCAGAAAAAAAATATAGGTAAAGATAGCTCTTCCGGAAAATTTAAGATCAAAACTTCAGCGGTAATTTATTTAAGCGGGACTGATACAGTAAGCGCTTATTTAGCTGTTCCGGTAGGAAAAGAAAAGTTTCCGGCATTAATTTTAGTCCATGAATGGTGGGGCTTAACTCCCTGGATGAAAGAAAACGCGGATAACTTCGCGAAGCGCGGTATAGTTGCTCTTGCAGTTGACCTTTACCGCGGGAAAGTTACTTCTAATTATAAGGAAGCTGCCGAGTTAAGCAGCACTCTTCCAAAAGCAAGAGCCATAACTGACTTAAAATCTGCTTTTCAATATCTCGATAAAATGCCTCAAGTAAATAAAAGCAAGATAGGCTCGATTGGCTGGTGCTTTGGCGGAGGTTATTCATTTCAAGCAGCATTAAATATCCCTGAGCTAAAAGCTTGCGTAGTTTGTTACGGCAGTCTGAATTATACCGGGAATTCATTAAAAGAAATTCACTGCCCAATCCTTTGTGCCTTTGGCGATAGCGATAAAGTATTTCCGCCTAAAGTTGTAAATG
>JAJYCM010000098.1 GCA_021778375.1 Bacteroidota bacterium | reverse complement strand
CCTGTTGAATAAATTTTTAATCTTACTTCTTTTCATAATCCTTTTGATGATATTTAACGTCGGTCGGGAAGAGTTTATATTCTTAAGAAACAGGTTTATTAAAAGAAAAATAAAAAACGCGTAAGCCCGAATGTTAAAAGCTGAAGGAATGGAGTAGGGGAATAATGGAATGTTGGAGTGATGGAATAATGGAAGAATGAGAAATTCAACTACTCCATTATTCCTGTTTTTATATATATGTTGGGTCGAAAAATTTAACTTGAAAGAACATTATGAATGAAGAAATTCGTATTAAGATAAAAAGAATAAGTAATGACTTCGATGATATCGAACTTCCTTCTTACGCAACTTCAGGCAGTTCGGGTATGGACATCAGAGCTGCCGTAAAAGAAGATATGATTGTCCGGCATGGAGAAATCATATTAGTTCCAACAAACCTTTCAGTTGAAATCCCTCATGGATATGAAATCCAGGTGCGTCCCCGCAGCGGTCTGGCAATTAAACATGGAATCGGTGTCTTGAATTCACCCGGGACTATTGATGCAGATTACCGCGGCGAAATAAAAATAATTCTTTTCAATTTTAGTAAGGAAGATTTCAAAATATCCCGCGGCGATAGGATTGCTCAGATAATTTTGTCAAAGGTTTATTTAGCTAAATTCATTCAAACTAATGATCTGGCGGATAGTTCAAGAGGCGAAGGAGGATTTGGACATACGGGGAAGGAGTGACGAGTAACTAGTGACTAGTAACGAGTGGAAGAGTAAGAAATTTGTTGATACAAAAACATACAGCGACAAGCCGCAATTTTGGATTATGAATCCGCGGCGGATGAACCTTGCCTGCCGGCAGAGTCTGTTGCACAACTTCCAGATGTTATATCGAAGGAGCTTGCCGTACAGGCAAGTAATCGACTGAGTTATCCCACGTTTAACTTGCGTACTTAAGCTATACATGGGATTTCCCCTTCCGGTCGAAGTAGTTTTGGAGTTGTGCAACACTCTCGGCAGGCAGGTTTTGAATGAAACGCAATGAAATTTATCATAAAAATATCTTGGCATAAAAAACAAAAAGTTAAACGGCAATACTATAACGTGCAATATCTATTTTGTTACATAGTCACATTAGAAGCTTAGCCACTATGGCACAAAGTCAAACAGTTAACAAAGTTTATGCACAGTTTTCTATGGAGAACATAGCAAACACTATGTTAATATTTAATTATGCTAAAAGTTTATTTAATTCTTTCTTTCCCAAAAAGTTATTTTAATTCTTCAATTATTTTTAATATTTCAATTTTTAAATTAGGAATATCAATAAAAACAGTATTCCAAATTTCTTCCAGGTCAATTCCAAAATATTCGTGTACAATTATATTTCTTAGCCCAATAATTTGAGACCAAGATATAGAAGGATATTTAATTTGAATTTCATCAGAAATTTTGCTAGCCGCTTCGCCAATTATTTGGAGATGATATACCATCCATTTTTGAATTAGCTCATTTTGCGAATACTCTTTTTCGCCTTTGACAGCATATTTTTCAATCTGCTCTGTAGCTTCTAGAATATCTTTTAACCATTCTTTTTGATTCCTCATAATTCAACGGCGTCTTTAATAATATCGTGTTTAATTTTTTCTCTTAAAGATTTGTAAGTAACAACATCAACTTCTTGACCCAACAATTTTTTTAAATCTTGCATCAATGCTATTCTATTCAAAACAGTTTTCCCTTTTTCCATTTCTACAACAAAATCAATATCACTGTTTTGATTTTGTTCTCCCCTTGCAACAGAACCAAACACTTTAATATTTTTTGCTCCGTGCAAGGATGCAATTTTCAAAATATCCTTTTTATATTTTTTAAGTTTAGTTAAAGACATAATTTTTAACAAATCCTCAGCAGTTTTTTTTACCGTCAATATCTAAGTCATGTGTAGATAAATCAAGGGGAGGAATATGCGCATAGAAATATCCCTTGGGAAGTGAGGTGTTGCTAACTTTTTCATGGATAATTGTGTAAGTCATAACCCTCTCAGATATTTTCCGATAAAAAGTAAGCATCTATTTTATAAAAATCAATCTCATTATCAAATCGCCAATCAGAAAATCGAAACCGAAATATTACAAGTATTTTCCGCTGGAACCCGGTAATTCATCTCCACAGGCATCCGGATGTTAATTAAGGCAAAGTTACAGAACAATTATATCACTTAAAAAATAATTTCAAACTTTCAATCTGTTTTTTCTTTTATTAATTCAGTAATATTGAAGCGGTAAATAGTTCTTCCTCACCAAAGCACACAAAAAATTTTATGTCGGATTTTATTCATTTACATAATCATACACATTACAGTTTACAAGACGGAGCTTGTACTGTCGACAGCTTAATCGAAGCTGCTAAGAAAAACGATATGAAAGCCGTTGCTCTTACCGATCACGGGGTCATGTACGGTATTGCCGAGTTTTATAGAAAAGCAATTAAAGAAGGAATCAAACCTATAGTTGGTATGGAAGCTTATGTGGTTTCTGAAGGAAGCCGTACCGATAGAGGCAAATCTGAAGATGGAAGTCTACCTAACGGACAGGCAGGAAGTAAAAAAAGAGCAAAGCATTATAATCATCTAATCCTTCTTGCTAAAAATAATGAAGGTTATAAAAATTTATCGAAGCTTTCTACACTAGGATATACAGAAGGATTTTATTACAAACCGAGGATTGATCTTGAACTTTTACGTCAATATCGAGATGGTTTAGTTTGCAGTTCAGCTTGCGCAGGCGGTGTTGTGGCTACACATTTAGTGAACGGTAATTTTGATAAAGCCCGTGAAGTTGCTAAAACTTATAAAGATATTTTTGAGGAAGACTTCTACCTGGAAATTCAAGATCACAACATGGATGTAGAGAAAAATGTTCTTGAAGGGATGCCCAAACTTTCAAAAGAGTTGGGAATAAAATTAGTCGCAACCAACGATTGCCATTATATTGAACCGGATCACGCAATCGCCCATAACATACTTCTTCTTCTATCGGATAAAAACGGTACGGATTACCGTCAACTTCGTTACGGTACAGACCAGGTTTACTTTAAGTCTGCCGATGAGATGAAAAAACTTTTCAAGAATTATAAAGGTGCTATTGAAAATACTCTGGAGATTGAATCTAAGATTGATCTAAAAATTGAATCGAGCGGATACCTTTTCCCGAAATTTCCGATTCCCCAAGATTCACCGGCAAAATCTTTGGATGATTACATGGAACTTCTTGCAAGAGAAGGATTGGAAAGGAAAATTAAAAACATCAATGCCGAGGTTGAAGAGCGATTTAAGTTTGAGATAGCTACAATTAAGCAGATGGGATTTGCTGGTTACTTTTTAATTGTGCAGGATTTTATTAACTCATCAAAAAAAATGAACATCCCCGTGGGACCCGGTAGAGGAAGCGCTGCCGGAAGTCTTGTTGCGTATGCGCTTGGAATTACAAACATAAACCCTCTTGAATATAATTTATTATTTGAGAGATTTCTAAATCCGTCAAGAAAGTCTATGCCCGATATAGACGTAGATTTTGCTGATGATAAACGCGGCGATGTTATTGATTACGTACGGAATAAATATGGTTCAAACTGTGTCAGCCAGATAATAACGTTTAACAGGTTATCATCAAAGGCGGTTATTCGCGATGTTGCACGTGTTTTGAAGATACCGATTCCGACAGTTAACAAAATTACAAAGTTTATTCCTTCAAAGTTCGGAAAAGTTTTCACCATTGAACAAGCTCTAAAAGAAGTTCCGGAATTAAAATGGGTAAAAGATTCGAAAGAAACGGATATAGTAAATTTAATAAAGTACGCAAAAGTTTTAGAAGGAATGAACCGCAATGCATCCAAACATGCTGCCGGAGTAGTTATAACTCCCGACGATGTCAGTAATTATGTCCCTCTTGCAAATGCGGTATCACAAAACGATATCGTAACACAATTCAACATGAAAGAAATTGAAGGCGCCGGTTTGTTGAAAATGGATTTTCTCGGACTCCGTACTTTAACAATTATTCGTGATGCTTTAAGTTTAATCAAAAAAAATCACAGTGTAGAAATTGACATCGATAACATTCCGCTGAATGATGAGAAAACCTTTCAACTTTTCTGGAAAGGACAGACGACCGGTATATTCCAGTTTGAATCGGGATCAATGCGCGAGTATTTAAAGAAGCTTAAACCAAGGAGTATAAGCGATTTATCTGCAATGAATGCTCTTTATCGCCCCGGTCCAATGGAATTTATAGATGATTTTATCGACCGGAAATACGGAGTAAAGGAAGTAAAATATCTTCATCCTATACTTGAACCGATATTAAAAGAGACTTATGGAATTATTGTATATCAAGAACAAGTAATCCAGATCGCCAATAAAGTTGGCGGTATGAGTCTTGCGGAAGCTGATATTCTTCGCCGCGCGATGGGGAAAAAAGATTTGCTTGCAATGGCGCAGCAAAAAACAAAGTTTGTGCAAGGCGCCGGAGAAAATTCAATTCCCCAAAAAATTGCAGAAGAAATTTTTGATGCGATAGATAAGTTTGCAAACTATGGTTTCAATAAGAGCCACTCGGTTGCTTATAGCTATGTTGCATACCAAACGGCTTATTTGAAAGCCCATTACACTGCAGAGTTTTTGGCAGCCAACTTAACAAACGAATTCGGTAACAAAAACAAAGTCTCAAACTTTTTAGAAGACTGCCGAAAGCTAAAGATCGAAGTACTGCCGCCTGACGTAAATAATCCTACGGTCTCATTTGATGTTGTTGAAGAGAAAATTAGGTTTGGAATGTCTGCAATAAAAAACGTGGGTATCAATGCGGTAGAAGAAATTATTCGCTCAAGAAATAAATTGAAAAGAGATTTTACAAGCATTTATGATTTTTGCTCTAACGTTGATACACGACTTGTAAATAAGCGAACGCTGGAAGGCTTAGTAATTGCAGGGGCTTTCGATAACACCAACCAAAATAGGGCACAATTATTTGAAGCGGTTGAAAGTGCATTAGAGTTTGGTCACAAAGCGGCACAATTCCAAAGCTCGTCTGAGAACAGTTTATTCGGAAGTGCGGAGGAAGTGATGAAAATTTCGGAGCCAAAACTTCCTGATATCAAACCTTGGTCGGAAAAAGAAAAATTAGCAAGAGAGAGAGAGGTTATCGGATTTTATGTAACCGGTCATCCTCTTCAAAAATATGAAGTTGAATTTCGATCATTCGCTACAATTCATCTTGGAGAAACAGAAGAATTAGAAGAGCAAAAGGTTGATTCTGTAAGAGCATGCGGTGTTATAACATCTCTCGAAACAAAAATAGATAAAGCCGGAAAATTAATGGCATTTTTAACACTAGATGATTTTTCCGGTTCATGTGAAGCTTTGGTATTTTCAAAAACGTATGATAAGTACGGAAAATATTTAAGCGAAGAAGAATGCGTATTTATTATTGGAAAACCGGAGAGCAGCGGCGATGCAATTAAAATTCAAATTGATGATGTAATTCCGCTTGAATCGGCGCGTGAAAGATTTACGGAGAGTATAAACATTGCGATAGATTCGACTACCGGCTCTGTGGAAAAAATTATCGCCTTAAAGTCCGTTCTTGAAAATCATAGAGGAAATATCCCGGTGTACATTAGCCTGGCTAACAACGGTTCAAAGCAACAACTATTCTTTCTAAAAGATTACCGGGTAAAGATATCGAATGATTTTGTTAATGCAATAAACGAGGTGCTTGGGGAGGATTCAATAACCTTTACGGGGAAGAGGTAAGGGGGGAGTAGTGGAGTAATGGAATAATGGGAAAAAATTGTCATTTCGACGACCGACAGGGAGGAGAAATCCCATGTATAGCATAGAAAGTCGAATTGAACATGGGATTTCTCAGTCGCTGACTCCTTCGAAATGACACATTGCAGTAATAGGAAATTCGCTTAATTCCACTACTCCACTACTCCACTACTCCAATTTCACAAGGGTGCGTAAAGTGGGTTACTGAAGAATTTCATCAATAATTTTTCGCATGATGAATTTCACCAATAAAGATTTTCGTATTGTGTGACAGGCTTCGATTTCGTAATTTTACCCTTCCGATTTTATAACAAATAAGGCTAAAGATGGACGCAAATGACAATAAAAATTTCTGGGCAGTTATTCTTGGCGCTTCTTCAGGGTTTGGCGAAGCAACTTCACTAAAATTAGCCGAGGATGGTTTTAACATTGTAGGCATTCATCTTGATCGTCAGGCAACGATGTCTAATGTAGATAGGATTTTGAGTCATATAAAATCAACCGGTTCAAAATCTCTTTTTTTTAATGTTAATGCAGCCGACGATATTAAAAGAAAAGAAATTATATCTGAGCTAACAAAGCTATCAAATGGGAAACCTATTATAAAAGTTTTAATGCATTCTCTTGCATTCGGTTCATTAAAACCTTTCATTCCACAGCCGGGTGAGCAACCGTTAACCAAGCCGCAAATGGAAATGACCATGGATGTAATGGCAAATTCTTTGGTTTACTGGGCGCAGGATTTGGTAATGAATAATCTACTGGCGAATAAAGCCAGAATATTTGCAATGACCAGTTCAGGTGGGCATTCGGCAATACCGGCTTATGGTGCAGTTTCCGCAGCCAAAGCTGCACTTGAATCTCATTGCCGTCAGCTTTCAAGTGAACTTGGTTTTATGGAAGTATCTGTTAATCCAATAATGGCAGGAGTCACTGATACACCTGCATTAAGAAAAATTCCCGGTAATATATCGATGATAGAAGTAGCGAGAAGGAAAAATCCCCGCTCCCGTTTAACTACACCTCAAGATGTGGCAAAAGTTATTTCGCTTCTTTGTAAAGAGGGAGGCGAATGGATTTCCGGTGGGTTAATTCATGCGGATGGCGGTGAAGATGTAGTAAATTTTATCGGTCAAGGAGAACCACAGGACAAATCAATTAATATTTAATTTAAGAAGGATAAAATGAAGCCAATTACAATTACAGATGAAAATTTTGATACTGAAGTTATTAAATCTGATAAACCAGTGTTAATAGATTTTTGGGCCGTGTGGTGCGGTCCATGCAGAATGATAGCTCCTATTGTTGAGGAATTAGCTATTGAATATTCCGGTAAACTGAAAATAGGTAAGTTAGATGTAGATAATAACCAGCAGACATCTATAAAATATGGCGTTCGGAGCATTCCTACTCTGTTAATATTCAAAGACGGGATGGTTAAAGAAACTATAATCGGGGCGGTTCCGAAAGCTCAAATCGTAAATAAACTAAAAGCCGTTCTATAAAAAATTTCTTACAATTTCTAATTGATAAAATCGTTGGAGAACCATGAAAAAAATTATTATAACAGATGCCGTTGATAAAAAGTGTGCAGGTATTTTGGAGAAAGCTGGTTTTGAAGTTACTTATAAACCCGGTATGCCGAAAGAAGAAATTCAAAAAGTAATAAAAGAATTTCACGGAATGGTGGTAAGAAGCGATACGCAAGTAACTCCGGACTTAATTGAATTAATGGATAATATGGAAGTTATAGGAAGAGCGGGCGCCGGTGTTGATAATATTAATCTTGAAGCGGCTACTCGCAAAGGAATTATTGTTATGAATACTCCCGGCGGAAATACAATTTCTACGGCAGAGCACACAATGGCATTGATGCTTTCAATGTGCAGAAACATAGCTCAATCAAACCAATCATTGCGGGCTGGAAAGTGGGAAAGAAAGAAATTCAGCGGAACGGAATTATCAGGTAAAACACTTGGGGTAATTGGACTTGGAAAAATAGGGCGGGAAGTCGCCGTTCGGTCCAGAGCTTTTGGAATGACGGTTATTGGTTATGATCCGGTTTTATCCGAAGAGATGGCTGCAAAGATAAGTGTTTCACTTGTTGATCTTGAAACTGTATTTAAAACTTCAGATGTAATTACTGTTCATGTTCC
Organism: Bacteroidota bacterium; assembly: GCA_021778375.1. Taxonomy (GTDB): domain Bacteria; phylum Bacteroidota; class Ignavibacteria; order Ignavibacteriales; family Ignavibacteriaceae; genus FEN-1297. Next base: position 926 of record JAJYCM010000098.1, on the reverse strand, counting down.
GTTAAGTGAAGAGACAAAAAATTTATTGTCCGATGAGACTCTTCAAAAATGTAAAGACGGAGTTAAGTTAATAAATTGCGCTCGAGGAGGAATTATAAATGAAGAAGCTTTAGTTAATGCTTTGAATTCGGGCAAAGTGTCTGCTGCAGCGTTAGATGTTTATACAAAAGAACCACCGGATTTTTCGGGAGCATTAATCCAGCACCCAAAAGTTGTAACGACTCCTCATCTTGGAGCATCTACTGATGAAGCGCAGGAGAAAGTAGCCGTACAAATTGCAGAACAAATGGTTGACATGTTCAATCAAAAAGGTGTCCGCGGTGCAGTAAATGCCGCCGCCGTTGAATCAGCCGGAAGTAAAGAATTAATTCCTTACGTAAAGCTTGCGGAAAATTTAGGAACACTTCATTCGCAATTAAATAAAGGTCAACTAAAAAAGATAAACATTAATTACAGCGGTGAGCTTCTTCATTCATCAATGACATTACTGTCTACTGCAGTTTTAAAAGGATTTTTATCAAAAAAGATGACCGCGGGAGTTAACCTGATTAACGCACCATTTCTTGCAAAGGAAATGGGAATAAAATTGAATGAAACTAAATCTGGCGCAAATTCAAATTACACGAACTTAATGGCTGTGGAATTTATTACCGATAAAGAAACCCGAATGCTTGCTGGAACTGTTTTTGGAAATAACGAAATTAGAGTTGTGCATATAGACGAATTTCATCTGGAGTTAAATCCGGAAGGGAACATGCTTTTCTATGCAAATATTGACAAACCGGGTATGCTTGCAAAAGTCGGCAAAATTTTAGCCGAAGCGAATATTAATATTGCCGGGCTTTCTTTGGGTAGATTAGACGTTGGCAAAAAAGCGTTAACGGTAATTAATGTGGATAGTGAAATCAGTAAGGAAGTTGTTAAAT